>CAZYQA010000484.1:0-1505 GCA_964649555.1 uncultured Muribaculaceae bacterium | reverse complement strand
GATGTATAATACCGAAAGAGGGGAGATGTATCAAGCTGTATTTCATAAGGAATATCAAGCCTTTTCATTATCTCTTTAATAAGATCAATATTATATCCGATAGGCTCAAAATCTCTATTAAAATATTCATAAGGGGGTAAACTCCTATCACCCATGATCTTTATCTTGCGCTTTTCTAGATTCTGAGCAAAGCAAGAACCAATTATTACACAGAATAAAATAAAAAAAACAGCAAAAAATCTAAAGTTACGTCCAGTCATATATAAATCTTAAAGTGAAGTAATACCTACAAACTCCAATACCTCATTTTATTAATTTTTCCTCTATAAACACCTTTTATGTCAACCAAAATTGAATTCTTATTATTTCCACAAAGCTGAATAAAATCCCCTTCTGCCAAATCCTCCCAAACATTATGAGAAACTGCAGCAATCACAGCATCATAATTATTCCCCGGTACATTTACCATATCAATACCATACTCATGCTTCACTTGATCATAATCAGCAAAAGGATCAATCACATCCACTTGTACACCATAATCCTCCAGCTCTTTCACTATATCAGCAACTTTAGAATTACGAATATCAGAAACATTCTCTTTAAAGGTAATCCCCATCACCAACACCCTACTTTTAAGGATATCAACACCAGCTTTTACCATCTCCTTCACAACCTTTTTCCCAATATACCCGCCCATAGAATCATTTACAAAGCGCCCGCTATTAATAATCTGAGGATGATATTTAAGAAGTTGAGCCTTATGTACAAGATAATATGGATCCACACCAATACAATGCCCCCCAACTAAACCTGGGAAAAACTTCAAGAAATTCCACTTAGTACCAGCAGCCTCAAGCACCTCATAAGTATTAATACCCATACGACCAAAAATGATAGAAAGCTCATTCATAAGCGCAATATTCACATCACGCTGAGTATTCTCAATAATCTTAGCAGCCTCAGCCACCTTCATAGAGGAAGCTCTATGCACACCAGCCTTCACAACCAACTCATAAACACAAGCAATATTTTCCAAAGCATCTTTATCACTCCCCGATACAATTTTTACTGTATTTGTAAGCGTATGCACCTTATCACCCGGATTAATTCTTTCGGGAGAATACCCCACCTTAAAATCAATATTAAATTTTAATCCCGACAACTTTTCTAAAATAGGGATACAAACCTCCTCTGTACACCCTGGATAGACAGTGCTTTCATAAACAACATAATCCCCCCTTTTAAGCACCTTAGCCACACTCTCTGTTGCTCCAATAAGAGGCTTCAGATCGGGCTGGTTAGCAGCATCAATCGGTGTAGGAACAGCCACTATAAAAAAAGAAGCCTCCTTCAACTTATCCAAGCTAGAAGAAAACTCTATACATTTATTCTCAAAATCATCTTTAATAAGCTCACCTGCAGGATCCTCACCCTGCACAATCATCTCCAACTTCTCCTCATTTACATCAAAACCAATAACATTAATGCATTTTGCAAACTCT
>CAZYQA010000483.1:0-1511 GCA_964649555.1 uncultured Muribaculaceae bacterium | reverse complement strand
CACTCTCAAAATCAATAGTGTTAATTATATTGCTTTCTGAATTGCAAGAGATTATGGCAAATGCAAATAAAGAGATAAATAGAAGTCTGTTCATAAGTTTAATTTTAATGCCTATTGTTTGTATATAAAAGAAGTTATTATTTCATCATTTTTCTTTTTCTAAAAAGTAGAGATGCTAGAAGAACAGAAATTAGCATTACTCCGGCAATCATTAAAAAATCCCACCATCTGTCAAAAATTGGCAATGCTACGTTCATACCAAATATTCCTGAAATTAATGTTGGCGGCATAAATAATAGGGAAACAAAAGTCAGAATCTTCATAATCTTATTCTGATCTAAATTGATAAGACCTAGAACAGTATTTTGAAGATACTCCAATCTCTCAAAACTAAAATTAGTATGATTCAAAAGAGATGCAATATCCTTAATTAGAACATTCAGCTTTGTGTGTACATCTCTTGGAAACTTATCACTCTTTAAAATAGATGAAATCATCCGCTGCTTATCAATAATATTCTCTCGTACCAACATTGTATTCTCTTGCAACTGATTAATCTCTAAAAGGAAATCTTCATTTACATTTTCACCTAAGCTCACACGTTTGCTAAATTGAGCAATCTCCTTTGCCATCAGCTCAATCATATCCGCATCCAAGTCTACGCGTGTTTCCAAAATGGAAACCAATATATGATATCCTGTGGGGTATAGTTTATATGAATACATAATACGTCTTTGCAGATCGGTAAATGTTCTTAATGGTACTTGACGGATTGTTACAAGAATACCCTCTGAAATTATAAATGAGACAGCCTCCATATTATAATTATCAGGACCCGGAATTAGAAAGTTGGTATTAACAAATATAGCAGTATCTGTCTCCGAATATCTAGAAGAACTTTCAATCTCCTCAGCTTGAGCCCTACTCTGAAGTGTGGTATCAAGGAATGTTTCAACAGCACGTTTCTCTTCTCCGGTTGGCTCAAATAAATCGATCCAAAGAACATCATCAAAACCTAGCTCTTCTAATGAGTCAATAGATTGAGAAGTGAGAACTTGTCCTTTATTTTTGTAGAAAATTTCAATCATATAAATTGGAAAACTAATTGGTGAATAATAAGTTGAATTAATAAATTATTAAATTCACCATCGGACTTTCGATTTTAACTCCTCTAAAGCTAAAGACCAGAAATCCTGTAATCCCTCTCGCTTGGAATTATCCAGATTATATGAAATATTATTAGTCAAATAATTATATGCCATATCCTTTGAAAACCCTTTTGTATCTTCTAGTACTACTTTATCAATATTATTTACACCAAAAGATAGAGCTTCATTAAAATCATTTAAAAATTCTTTTGGAAGCTCTTTATTAGCTACCCAACAAGCAAAAACAAACGGTTTATTTTTAAATTTTATCCATTCTAAGGCAAGGTCATATACATACTTAAACTTATAAGCATTCACAAGAGCTTTATCTCCAATAATAATATATGATTTTTCAGTATCAAT
>CAZYQA010000482.1:1194-1514 GCA_964649555.1 uncultured Muribaculaceae bacterium | reverse complement strand
GTTTTGTCACCCTAGAAATCAGATATTATCTCATATTTGCTATAAAATTAATAATATGATAAATAATCCTTATAAAAAGAGCAGAAAAAAATGTAGCAAGCCAAGAACAAGTAGAAGAAAAAAGAAGAAAGAAGAAATTAAGCTTTTCATTGATCCTCTACACGAGAAAGTCTTCTTAATCTTATGTTTTCTTTTACCGGTTTCTACCATAATATTTTATCTATACAAATTTTTATAATGCTATTATTACAAAAAAAGGATAACTTTGTAAGAACTGTTTGAATAATTATGAGATTTTCTAAAATATTTACTTGTAGCAT
>CAZYQA010000482.1:0-1184 GCA_964649555.1 uncultured Muribaculaceae bacterium | reverse complement strand
CGGAGCTAGTGCTCAGCAGATATGGTCTCTGCAAAGATGTATTGAATATGCAGAGCAAAACAATCTGCAGATAAAACAACAAGAACTTCAATTGCAACAATCAAAAAATAATGTATTGCAATCAAAGTTGGATTTACTTCCCTCTGTTAGTTCATCACTTGGGCATAACATGAACTGGGGAAGATCTGTAAATTTACAAGATCTTGAAATTATTCAAAATAAATTATCCCAAAGTACCAGTTTAAACTTCAGCGGTTCTCTAACTGTTTTTGATGGGTTGGCAAATATCAACAATATAAAAAGCAATAAATTGCAGCTTGAAATCTCTTCTAAGCAAATAGAGAAGCTAAAAAACGAGATAACAATCTCAATTACAAAAGCATATCTGCAAATTTTGCTCTCAAAAGAGATTGAGAAGACAGCTCAACAAAATTTTAACTCTACAAAAGAGCAGGTTGATAGAACAAAAGTACTAGTAAACGCCGGTAGCCAACCATATAGCGCATTATTGGATATAGAGGCACAGCTTGCAACAGATAGAGTTCAGCTAGTAAATACTATTAATAATGTAGAGCTGAATTTACTCACTCTTATTCAATTACTAGATTTAGAATACGACAATAATTTCATTACAGATACCCCAAACTTAGATTACCTGATTAAAGATTTTACTGAAAACAATATTAATTCAATATACAAGAAAGCGATAGATCTTCCCCAGATTAAGCAAGCAGAACTAGAGCTTGAAAAAAGCAAGATACAATACAAAATACAGAAAGGGGGAGCATTGCCACAATTAAGGGTATCAGCAGGATATGGCACATACTATAGTGATGGTCAAGAGAATGCTTTTTTCACCCAGTTTAATGACAATAGAAACCCTTCATTAGGTTTTAATCTTAGTATTCCGATATTTAACGGATGGAGAAGTAACACTAATATAAGGAATGCTCGCTTAAATGTTAAAAGCACAGAAATAGAGCTAAAGAGATCTCATAATACACTCTATAAAGAGATACAACAAGCATTTATAGATGCAAAAGGATCATATGAAAAGATGATAGCATCTAAGCAAAATATGGAGGCTTCAAAAGAATCTTTTACTAATACACAAAAGAAATTTGATCTGGGAATGTTAAACGGAACAGATTACACTGTTGCAAAAACAAACCTATTCAAAGCAG
>CAZYQA010000481.1:0-1524 GCA_964649555.1 uncultured Muribaculaceae bacterium | reverse complement strand
ATTACTTTATGGGAGAATATAGATAAGATTGATACTGAAAAAACGGTATTGCCTTATCTTTTTTTTATTGCAAAAAATAAGACATTAAATTTTCTTAAAAGAGAGATTGTAAAGGATAAATTTACGGGATATGTTCAAAAAAGAGATACCGAATTGAGATATGCAGCATTGGAATCTTGTACTATTGATAAGGTGCATGCAAAAGAGATAGAGGTTATTATCGCTTCCAGCATAGATTCTATGAATGAAAAAGTGAGAGAAACATTCTATTTAAGCAGGTATAAAAATTTGAAAAACGAGGATGTAGCAAAAGAATTAGGGGTATCAATTAAAACTGTAGAATATAGGATTTCATCAGCATTAAGAGTGTTGAGAAAAAATCTTAAAGATTTTATATGTTTTTTTTAGGGCAACTAGTTGCGAATTTGTTTATTATATGTATCATTGATACTAAATTGTTATGAATAAAGAAAAACTTGTAAGAAATATTAAAGGTTTATCTTCTACCGAAGAATCCAAAGAAATTATCGATTGGATTGATAAGAGTGAAGATAATAAGAGATATTATATCTCTTTGATGAATCTTATTAACACTTATGAGGTTATTTCAGATGCCGAAATTAGCTCCGATTATTCTAAATCGGGTGATTATAATAAAGTTATTGCCAAGATTAAGGCTCAAAAGAGAGGTAGAGTTTCTCTCTTAAAACGTGCGCTTCCATATGCCGCTGCAATTATTTTAGCTTTCTCTTTATTCCTAAATTTGGTACAATATCTTACCCCGAATGAAATAGAATACATATATAATGTACCCGCTGCAGAAAATCTTTATTGCACTTTCTATACGGAGCCGGGAGTAAAAGGAGAAGTTCTCTTACCGGATAGTTCAAAAGTATGGCTTAATTCGGGATCTAAAATAACATATCCGGAGCAGTTTAATAGTAAGATAAGAGAGGTTAAATTTGAGGGAGAAGGATATTTTGAAGTAAAATCAAATCCAAATTGCCCAATGGAAATTATTACTCCTAAAGGGATGAGAATAGAGGTTTTGGGTACCACCTTTCATATAAAATCTTATAGAAATGACGATGATGAGCAAGCAACCCTTTTTAATGGGGTAATAGATGTTTCCAGATATAAAGATGGCAAGCAAATTGTAAAGAGCAAGGAGATAAAACCTAGAGAATCTGTGCGATTTGTGGATAAAGAGGCTATTCTAACTCATAAGGCCGATACATTAAAGAAAATTGCATGGAAAAATGGAGAGCTCATATTTGATAAAACACCGATGCGTGAAGTAATAAAGATGCTGGAAAGATGGCATGGAGTTGAGATAGGTATTGAAAATGATAGTGTCTTAAACAATAATTTTACAGGCATATTCTCTACAGAATCTATAATTCAGATAATGGAGTTACTCAAATTCACTTCTCCCATAGATTATTCGATTAATAAAAATAAAATTTTATTAAAAAATAGAAAAATTATTTAGGGTAATATAATACGCATCTTGTTATAAAGCGT
>CAZYQA010000480.1:0-1524 GCA_964649555.1 uncultured Muribaculaceae bacterium | reverse complement strand
ATTTCTCTAATCGAAAAAGTAGGTTTACCTTCTATCTCTCTATTTTTAATCCAAGTTCTTATGGTCATATTTGTACTATTTTGGTGCAAAGATAAACAAAATATGTTGAGTTTCGCACTAAAATAGTACAATTTTCTATTTATATCTTATTTCCTCATTCTTTCCTTTTCATCATCCCTTTGCATACGCTGGTTTAATCGCTCACGCATCTTATCAAGGAAATAGGTTCGGCTATCATTCTTTCGCTGCTTCATATCCACATAAGCACCATAGCAGTCCTTTATATCTATCCCAAAGAAAGATGATATATGCTTTACTACCAAATGCAGTGGCTGCTTTTCTGTATTGATACTTCCTATTTCAGATAAACCATAAACCAGCTCCACTAAATCAATACCATTGCTATTCCATTGGCATAAATCTTTATTGAGTATAGTTTCATCTGCTTTGTTTGGGGTAGGAGGCGGAGGAAGAGCAATTGGCAGATGATAATGCCTGATACGCTCCAATGTTTTACGAATAAACGCTACCATTTTTACAATATATTCTCTATGGGCTTCAGCGATACTATTATTATCCAGTAAATGCTGAAGTTCTACCTCGGTATATGTCATTGTCAAAACCATGGTCTTAGCATTCTCTGAATCACAGCATATACTCCAAACCTCTTGTACAAACTCATTGTAAGCCATTTCCAAATTTGGAACATCTGCCTTTTGATTGAGAAACTGAAAAAGAGGTGTATTTATTAATGTCAAGTGTTGCATCCTTTTCATTTAAAATTTCAGGTGCAAAGGTACAATGAGAAGTGTTTTTCTCACTTATTTTTCACTTATCCAATTTAACCATTTTGTTATTAATTTTGAGCAAAATCATGATTTTTGCTTTCTATGGCATATTTATTTCTCAAATTACTAGGTGTGTCATGTAGATTGTCCTTACAGAATCGGTTGAATTGTTGGGCTGACGAAAAATTAAATTCAGTAATAATATCACTAAAAGGGATATAGTCCAGAGATAGACGATAATTTATTAATTCTGTTTTTTTGTTGATTAACCATTTATGAACAGAAGTCCCGAATTCCTTCTTAAAAACTTTTCTAAATGTAGAAATATTATATCCACATAACTCTGCCAGCTGCTCTGTATAGTTAGCCTTACGGAAATGAGCTAGCACAAGACTCTTAAAAGGAATCTGCTCATCTGTCATAGGGTGAAAGAAGAGCTGTAGCTCCTCCTTTGAATAATATTTAGGAAGAAGCCAGATTAACTCTTTATGCTTTAGACTCCATAGGGCAGACTCATATTTATCATCACTAATATAGCCATCTACACATTCCATTAATTTAGTTAATTGACCACAAGCAGGCAATTTGCCATAAAAATAATTTTTACCAACGGGAGGTTTAATTTCTCTATGCGTATAAAGGAAAGATAAAATACAGTTTTCTATACGACAGATATTGTTATTAAAAAAGTGGAACAACATTATGGTATCACTTAATGCTACTCCAATAAAATCAC
>CAZYQA010000479.1:0-1536 GCA_964649555.1 uncultured Muribaculaceae bacterium | reverse complement strand
GCGTGCCAATGTGCAGATGATGGTTGGGGTTTTATAATAGTAAAATATGATTTATTATAGTTCTGCTCCATTTTATTAATCAAACTTAATTCATTATGAAAAAGAAAACTCTTTATAGAGCTTTATATTCAGTCTATTTTATTTTAATTACTCAACTTTTAATAAGTTGTAATAGTGGAGACTATCCTACTGCAGAAGAGTTTTATTCACTGAAAGATACAATTAGGGGAGAAATGTTAGATAATCCAATTATATCTAAAAGTATTTCTGCCAGGATTTACTGTTCAGATAAAGGGTTAGTTGTTACTTCCAGGATTAATAATAATATTATTCAATTATTGGACACTAGTAATGCAAGATCAATTATTTCTTATGGAAGAATAGGTAGAGGTCCGAATGAGTTTCTAAGCCCCAGCTCTCAACACTTAAATATTGAAAATTCTGATCTGAATCTTTTGGATTTTTACAAACAAGAATTGCAATTATTTAAAATAAATAGTGATACTATTACTCCATTAGGTATTGTTAATATAAAAAGAGATTTACAAAGAGTCTGCTATCTGAATGATTCATTAATCGTTTACATTAGTTTTTATCCTAATCAGAAATTTGGGGTTCTAAATAAAAGTGGAGATATGGTTTATGAGGAGGATTTTGATAT
Organism: uncultured Muribaculaceae bacterium; assembly: GCA_964649555.1. Classification (GTDB taxonomy): domain Bacteria; phylum Bacteroidota; class Bacteroidia; order Bacteroidales; family UBA932; genus Egerieousia. The sequence goes on along the minus strand of CAZYQA010000479.1, from coordinate 875 downwards.
TCTTAAAGATAAAAGAATACTTACAGATAAAAGGTATCACTCTGCATATATGGAAATATCTGAGTATAATAATGCTGTTATTATAGCAAATAGTAAGTTTACCATAGTAGAGTCATATAGCTTTATAGATAATAAACTTCAATTAAATTGGCGTAAAGCGCTACTTGAGCCTGAATATTCTGTTAAGGATGGGTGGTATAAGTTTGCATCCAAAGATCAGCCGTTAGGTTTTAGAAATTTGTATTTAACAGATAATTATATATATCTGTTGTGTGATGATAGGTCGTTAAATGAGGTACTAAGTGATAAAAATAAACCACATTCATATATTGTAGTTATGGATTATGATGGCAATATTATTAAGAAACATTTACTGGATAGATTTTTATTCTCATTTGCAGTGAATAGTAATGATACGACACTTTACGCAGTTACAGATGATGGTTGGAATTTTAGAATAGTAAAATATGATTTATTATAGTTCTGCTCCATATTATTAATTAAAATTAATTCATTATGAGAAAGAAAAAATTATTTATTGTATTGTTCCTTATACTAGGGATATTTGCGTCAGTGTATTTGTTTGCGGATATTGAGGCTAATCCTCCTGAATGTGATGAGAAAGTAGGATCTGTATGTAAAGCAGGAGCTTCTCCGTGCTATTTCTTTTTAATGGGAGAACAGCGTTGCTGGTATGATGAAAGTGAATTCTATTTTGAAAATTAGAATTGATCTTGATCATTAGATCTTATAGGCGAGTTATTATTTCTACTAAAATTGTTCTTGTAAAATATTCGTCTATATTTTTATTCTCATTTGTAATGAATAATAATGATATAACACTTTACGTAGTTACAGATGATGGTTGGGGTTTT
>CAZYQA010000478.1:0-1551 GCA_964649555.1 uncultured Muribaculaceae bacterium | reverse complement strand
TTATTAGAGTTCTATAGCGATTCTCTGTTATAGGGGTACTTTATCGGGGGCTTACTTTTTATTTTATATACAACTACAAAATGTTCCTGATTCCAATGTACAATACAAGGCAAAGTTGCCTTCTCTACTAATACATCAAAGGTTATACGTCCACCGATACTACGAAAACCTATTTTCTCGGCAGCCTTGCTAATTCCAAGTAGTGACACTCCATTACGACCGATGAACGAATTGTCTCGTATCTGGGTAATTGACACCATCTTCCCATATGCCTCTGCTACCATACATAAACATGCAGGACCACAGTCCATTAAATCTAACTGTTCATATACAGAGAATCTCATTTATTTTGCAATTTTTGTAATTCTTGGTTGTAATTGGTTTGTTGTTTATAGCTATTTTTGAAATTATTAAAATTGTATCGCAATGTTATTCGTAAATTACGACTATCCATACTATTGGTTTGTCTAAGTTCGATGTTGCCATACTTATCCACCCACCCACCATATGATTTACGCAAGATGTCATTGACCGATAGTGTTAACGCTAATTTTTTTTTGCAAAAATATTGAGTCATTGAAACAGATAGGTTATGTATAGGGCTATACTGTGTTATTAGATCAACACTTTTACTCTCATAAATGTACGACGTAGAAAAATGGCTGTTTTTTGCTAACTTAATATTTAAAGATAATTGAGTATAGTACGATAGTTTATTGTTGATAATAATACTACCTAAATAGGGGACTTTCGTATTTGGAATATTCACCCCGGAGGCTACTACTAAATCTAACCAATTCCATCTATTATTATATGAAACTCCGATATCCCAACTCTCGGACTTATCAATATTAACAGGCATGTATTTTATGATTTCAGGATTATCAGCATCTTGTATGCCGGTAGAAACTATCGGATTAATGAAATAATCATAACTTGCCCAGAAGCTAAGTTTATCTAAGAGTGTAATGTCAAGAGAAGCACTATGTTGCTTGGTAGAGTTTAGAACCGGATTCCCAATTTCATAGCTATAACTATTCAAATATTGCCGAATAGGGTTATACTGAGAAAATGTTGGTCTGCTTACTTTCATTATATAACTTAGTGATAAATCAAGATTCTCAAAGAGTTCATTTGTGTAAATACTCACAGAAGGGAAAAGGTCAAATTCAGAAACATTACGGACACGCACATCTTTAATGGAAGTTCTATTTGTCGTATTTTCTGCCCTTAAGCCAACATTATAACCTATCTTACTAAAATCATGGGAGTATAATAAATATGCAGCAAAGTTGTCTTCATAAATATCGCTTACCTCTTCTTGATTCAGAGAAGATGATATCAAATCTATTATTCGATATTTAGTTAAACTTTTCCCCATACCATATCGTCCCCCCAGTGTTAGCTCCATATCGTCATTTATTTTATAGACAGACTCCAATTTTACCGAGAAAGCATTGGAATTCGCAATATTATGAATTGAACTATTATTATGTATTTTATCTGACAACTCAACTACATTTTGATCAAGAGTGTTGTCTATGAAAATGT
>CAZYQA010000477.1:0-1554 GCA_964649555.1 uncultured Muribaculaceae bacterium | reverse complement strand
GAAACATGCGAAACTTATACACGAGCTTACGTCTAAAACATCTTTAAAGATGAATTTGGATATAGAAATGCTTCAAGGAGGATTTTTAAGAGCTATTTATGATGGCTCATGTAATGAAGTTCAAGAGAAATTGCAGGAAAAAGAATTAAACTTAGATAAACTAATTTATAGTTATTATGAAGGGGAAGTTAAAAAAGAGGGAGGTGTTAATTCGTATTCTTTAGTATTAACTAATGCTCAGTGGAATGGCAGCGGTAAAGACTTTAATCTTCTTACAGAGGGCTATGTGCTAAATTTAAATTATTATGCTGCCACTGGCCAGTCATGGAACGAAGTGCCTGTGGGCACTTTCAATAGAAGTAATAATAAGATAGATCATACTTATAATGAGCAAAATTCTTTTATTATTTATCAAGATAAAAATGGAAAACAGAAAAAGATTAAATTAATTAATCCACTACAAATAGAAGATAAGGGTGAAGGAAAATTTCAAGTAACTACTAAATTTACTGAAAATAATATAGAATACCAAGTGTCATATCAAGGTGATCTTAAAATTAAAAATGGTACAGTAAAAGTTTCATTACCTATGCTTGAAAGAGATGCTTTAGTTGAAGGTTTTCATGCAGAAGGTGTATATCAAGGCGATGTTTTTGAAATTGGTTCTGGTCTTGTAGAAATTATGATTACTGATGAAAAAGCTGAGAATGAAAAAGATGGTGCTTTATTTATGCGTTTAGTATTATGTAGTACTAAGTTTCAAGATCCCGCTCGTGATCGCAAACTTATTCCTGGAACATATATTGCTGCTACTTCTTGTGAGCAGGGTACATGGCTTCCTGCTCAAGAAGTAGATGTTATGGGTATGGTAGTTCCAATGGGAACATATGTAGCTTGTGCTGATGGAGATAACTTATTGTATTCATATGCTTTAACAGGAGAAATTGTTATTAGGGAGGGTAGTTCTGAGAATAATTATACTATTGAGTTTGACTTAAAATCTCTTGATGGATATTCAATTCAAGGTTCATATACAGGAGATGTCTATTTAGATAATCAATCAAGTGATAATGATAATGATGGGACATCAAGTCTTGAAAGTGATTATGAAATGGATTTATCACGCCAACCACGAGCTAATTGTACTCCAAAGGATGAAATTTGGGTTCGTGGCTTAAATGAAATCTCCGTTCAAGAAGCTTGCGAACGTGCGGGACATGAGTTTGCATACCAATTTATTCAAATTGGGACATCTGAAGGGTTAAGAGAAATCACGTATGAGTATCCTGTAATTGGAAAAATTATACCTACAGATTTTATAGGTATAGATTTGCTTGTTCCCAAAGGAAGTGAAAATCAAATTACTCCGGGTACATATTCTATAACAAAAAATCGTTATCCAATATATTTTATGCCTGGCGTGTGCGTTAGTGGATATAATTGTTATTATGGTACTTCTATGATTCATATAACTAGTGCCATAGGATGGGGACATCCAATGGGATATTATGATCCTGATTATGTTGTTGAGAATGGCTGGATTAATCAACCAAC
>CAZYQA010000476.1:0-1556 GCA_964649555.1 uncultured Muribaculaceae bacterium | reverse complement strand
GCTCCGGCAGAGTACCAATTTACCTTAAAAAACGAAAAAGGTAAAAAGCTAAACTTTAATTATACATTTATGGAGAGATTGGCAAACTCCTCAGCAAGGGATGGATTTAATAGTGCAGATCTAATCTATCTTCTTATGCCCGATAGATTTGTAAACGGAGATAAAACCAATGATTCAGTAAACAATTATCCTGATAAACTTAATAGAGGGGATTATTTTGGTAGATATGGTGGAGATATAGCAGGGATGATTCAAAAACTTGATTATTTACAGGAATTGGGTGTGACAACTATATGGAGTACTCCATTAACTGAGGATAATGAACCTACCACATCTTATCATGGTTATGCTTGCTCGGATTACTATAAAATTGATCCACGCTTTGGCTCAAATGAGCTTTATAAAGAATTTGTAGACCAAGCAAATAAGCGTGGAATAAAAGTTATTATGGACGTAGTTACTAATCATTGTGGTAGTGCTCACTGGTGGATGAAAGATCTCCCGTTTAAGGATTGGATTCATCAATTTGATAATTATACTCAATCAAATTATGTACTTACTACTAATTATGATCCTAACGCTTCTAAAGAGGATTATAATAGATGCGTAACAGGTTGGTTTGACACAAGTATGCCGGATATGGCTACTGAAAACCCATACGTTTTGCAATATTTTAAGCAATTATATATTTGGTGGATAGAATGGGCAGGATTAAACGGATTAAGAGTGGATACACACCCATATAACGGAAAAGAGCCAATTGCAGATTGGGCAAAAGCGATTAGAGAAGAGTACCCTAATATAAGTATCGTGGGAGAGTGTTGGTTAAATGAGCCTGCATTTATTGCCTATTGGGAAGGAGATAGAAATAATCATGATAATTATAATTCTTACTTAACACACATTATGGATTTCCCTCTTATGAGTGCATATTGTAACGGAATCACAAATGAAAATCCGGGCTGGGGAGAAGGAATGAATAAGGTTTATGGGATACTATCACAAGATTACCTATTTGAAAGGGCAAATGAATTGATGATTTTCTTAGACAATCATGATACGGATAGATGGGCGGATATAGTAAAAAAAGATCCTAAAAAGATAAAAATGGGCATTGCTTTGCTTGGAACTATGAGAGGAATGCCACAATTATATGTTGGTGGAGAATTGGGACTGGTATCAGATGATCTAAAATATGGGCATGGTGGCGCAAGAGTTTTATTCCCGGAACAACTATCTAAAGAACAAGAATATATCCTATCTTATACAAAGCAAATATTCAACTGGAGAAAATCAAAAGATGTGATCCATACAGGTAAAACAACGCACTATAATCCTATTAATAACGTATATTCATTCATCAGGCACAATGATAATGAAGCTGTATTGGTAATTGCAAATGGCTCTGCAACTAAACAAAAGATAGATTATAACAGGTACTATTCTGTTTTATCCAAATATAAAGGTGCAAAAGATCCTTTTAATGGAGATGAATATTCATTTGAGAATTTACCTGATAACATTGGCGGAAATGAATATACGTTATTAATAGGATT
>CAZYQA010000475.1:0-1560 GCA_964649555.1 uncultured Muribaculaceae bacterium | reverse complement strand
ACAAAGTAGGTGTAAATGCCCAGATATGGAGTTAGAGTATATACAATTATTAGTCTTAGTATGCAACCTACGCAATGTGTGTAAAAGGTAAATCTTTCTTTTCCTAATGAGTTAAGAATAGAAACGGTAAGTCCATTTATACACATTGGAATCATCAAAATCGCCACATTTTTTAAGTAAATACCTGATTTATAGTCATTATATAATAGCGTGCCCAATTCTTCCCCTACGCAAGTAAACATCAAAAAGAATAAACTAGCAGTAATACAAGAAAACTTCAAAGAGTTGGCAAGGCTTTCGCCTAAGGCATCAAGATTGTTTTTTGCATTATGAGAAGCAATTTCGGGTATTAAAACCACTCCCAAAGACCCAATTATGGAAGTTGGAGTAAATATTAGTGGCATAACCATACCGCTTGCTCTACCAAATTCTGCCGATGCTTCAGAGGTAGGTAAGCCGTATTTTATCAAAAGAGAAGGTATTACTAGCGACATAAATGTTGACATAAGAGAGCCAACAATGCGAGTTATGGTAAGAGGAGCGGCGGACTTTGTAATTTCCTTAAACAAAGCAGGCCTAGCAATTTTTCCTTTTTTTGCAAAATATAAAATTACTAAGTATAATGTTATTATTACATCACCAATAAGCATTGCATAAGCATAAGCAGATAGGCTAGGGAGTTGAATAATAATATTGTTTAAGAAAACAACAGCCAAAATAATCTTTATAATTTCTTCTATTAATTCTATTGATGCGTAAGTTAGAAACTCTTTTCTACCCCAAAACCACCCTCTAATTACACAATAAATACAAGTTGTAATAAGCATTGGCAAAATTATATAAAATACCGAAATACATCTTGTATCTGCAAAAGCAATATTTAGTAAACTTGGAAAAAAATAAAGAGTCCCGCAAATTAGTCCGCCAATTCCTAGACTTATAATCATACAGGTACTTACGGCATTAAATTGAGATTTTGTCTTGCCTTGAGAAATGGTTTCGGCAGTTATGCGAGAAAGTGTAACGGGAAGCCCAGATACGCAAATGCAACAAAACAATCCTAGCACCGAAATGCTCATTTGATATAAACCTAAAAGTTCTGCTCCTAATACTCTAGATAGATATATCTTAAACACAAAAGATATCAGCCTTGTTATTATAGAGAGAAGAGTTACTGTAAAAAATGATTTTAGCAGAGTTTTCATAGTATATAATATTGCTTTGCCTAGTAAAATATAATGTAAACTTACCAAGGGGGGCATAAATATGAAAAGTTTTGTTTATAGAGTTCCAAATGTTGCTACTGTGGCAGAATTAGCCAGCAAATTTAATACTTCCACAGAAATAATTATGCAGACAAATCACTTGCAATCACCAGACCTTTATAAAGGTCAAAGATTGGTAATTAGGCAACTTGAAGGGCAAATATATGTTGCGCAACCTTTTGACACACTAGCGGGCATTTGCGAGAAATATGGAGTAGATTATGATACTATTATAAGTCTTAATAATCTTACTAGTAATAGCATTTTTATTGGTCAAAGAATTTTTATTCCTAAC
>CAZYQA010000474.1:0-1564 GCA_964649555.1 uncultured Muribaculaceae bacterium | reverse complement strand
CTTCAGATGCAAGGCAATATATCAATATTTTATCCGGTAAGGTTGATTATAAGAATAAATTATTTAGCAAAGGAGTTTATGAGACTGGTATCAAATACACAAGATCCAATACAGATAATAATCTTATAAGAAGAGATAGCTTACTACATGATTATGAGTATAACAAAAAGCTAAGTAACGATTTTGTATATTCAGAAGATATTGCAGCAGCATATATATCTGCATCATATCAGTTTAGCCCTAAATGGAGTGCGATGGCAGGTTTAAGGGGGGAGTTTACACATACCAGAGGTGATTGGAAAAGTGCTGATACTATCACTAAACAAAACTATTTTGATTTGTTCCCAACACTTTTTATCGGATATAACCCAGCACAAGATTGGAGATTATCATTATCCTATACAATGAGAATTGAGCGTCCTCGCTTTATGCAGCTAAACCCGTTTAGAATATATATTGATGCAGATTCATATATTGTTGGTAATCCCCAGTTAAGCCCGCAATATTCGCATCAATTGAGCTTAAATGCAGGATATAAGAGGTATTTTAATTTTGGTTTAATGCTTTCACATTCAACAGATTTTATTACACAAGATCCTGTAATAGATCAGCAAACAGGTGGGAAAGCGTTCCAATGGCTAAATTTTGGAAGCCAAACTATGTATGGTGTGACCGCTTCAATATCAGAGTTGCCAATAGTAAATGAAATCTTGTTTTTTAGCTTCAATGGCTTTTACTCACAAGCCAGAGTGAAGAGTGGGGAGTATAAAAAGACATCACCGTTTTATCAGTTAAATGGTACATTAACAGCAGTATTGCCAGCTTCATTCAAGCTAGAGCTATCAGGATTCTATATGGGAAAATTTCCTTATGGATATATGAATATTCAGCCTATGCACAGAGTGAATTTTGGCGTAAAAAAATCTATTCTTAAAGATAAAGCAACGATTAGCCTGAGCGTAGATGATATATTTAACGGCGGAAATACAAAAATAAAAACTTATGATAATGATGTGCTTACATACAATCTTGATCAAAAGCAGTTTGGAAGAGCAATAAAGCTAGGGTTTAATTGGAAATTCGGATCGATGCAAGCAAAAGCAAGAAGTAATAAGCGTGATGACACCGGTAGTAGAGTAGGGGGAGGCAGTGGATTGTAAAATAAGGTTATTATAATAATAGTGGAGAGAGGTTACTTGGATCATATCCGGGTAGCCTCTTAAAAAACAATGAGTTCACCCGTTTTATCAGATGAACCCTTGCAAAGATAAAGGAATAAAAACAGGCAATCAATCAATTTTTATTCTCAGAATCATTTAATTTAATCATTTCAAAAATTCTAAAACCCACCTTGGAATAAGATTTCCAGGCATCATCTTTAGGATAATATTCAAGTTTTTTATTATCTGAATAAATGACAATTTTCGGCTTATATGCTTTTGAATAGAAATCATAAAGATTTCCTATCGGTGTAGAAAATGAGTATCTGTGAATCCATATTTTTTTTTTTGGTTCTGCATAAAGCGTAGTAGCTTTCCCCTCCAGGACTAGAGTCTCATGTATA
>CAZYQA010000473.1:0-1579 GCA_964649555.1 uncultured Muribaculaceae bacterium | reverse complement strand
ATAAAATTTCTCATTCATACTTTCACATAAATACTTCTGATTACCTAATGCTCCGTCAAATAACATAAAATCTTTTGAAATTGTTATTGAAAAAGCAAAATCTACATAAACAGGTGAGTCAATCTCTATAATACCATCTTTGGTTTCAACCTCAATAGCATTCCAAGTACCAAAATAAGCAGAATTTTGATCAATATCAGCACTTTTTGAACAAGCTGAAATATAAACTCCAAAAATCAACAAACATAAATAAATCTCTCTTCTCATAATTTTTATATTTTATCTTTTGCACAGGTCTTTCATATTTTTGACAATTTTTGACAATTATCAATATCTATTATTTTTTTAAAACTGTTCTTATATTTGTAGATATTATTTAAAAATTCAAAATAACTACTTACATGATGGATTTTATCACAACTAATAATCTTCAAGGTTTGTTAATAGGTTTAGCAACTTTTCTTATTATAGGTATATTCCACCCGCTGGTAATAAAAGGAGAGTATTACTTAGGAGTAAAATGTTGGTGGATATTTTTAATAATGGGAATTATAGGTACTATATTATCAATAATAATAAACAATAGTATCGCATCTATTTTATTGGGTGTTACTGCCTTTTCATCGTTTTGGTCTATAATAGAAGTATTTGAGCAAAGAGAGAGAGTAAGAAAAGGTTGGTTCCCAAGTAATCCTAAAAAAGGAAAGCATGAATAATCATCCTCATTCTCAAATACCACCGCACATATATGAAAGCGGCCTCATGGGGCACCCCAATAATTCACTTGAAAGCAAAGGGTTTTCTCTTAGGAAATTGAATGCCGATTGCTACTGGATGAAATGTCCCATGCACGCAACCCGCTCAGAGATGCACTGCTTTTTTTATCTATCAAAAGGGACTGTTCTGGTTGATATAAGGGAAAGAACATATCTGGTAAAATCCAACGAATTTATTATTGTTCCGGCAGGTCAAAAATTTGCCGTCAGGTATTATAATGATTGTGAAGGATATATGGGGGGATTCAATAATACTTTTTTTCTTGAGGAGCAATTAGGTGGAAATATTATTAAAAGATTTGATTTTCTTAGGCTTTGGGGCTATCCTAAAATTGAATTCTCACCCAACATAAACAATAGAGTAAATACACTTTTTGCTTATATGTATGAAGAATTGCAAAATACCAATATAAATTTTGAAACTATAAGAGCATACCTGATACCAATACTTGTTGAAGCTGATAATATATATAAGAAAGAAATTAAACAAATTGCATACAAAGATGACAATATATGCAATAAGTTCTTGGAGCACCTATTCTCCGAAAATGGGAAAAGAAAAAACATAAATGAGTATGCCAGTTACCTAAACATCAGCCCTAACCATTTAAATAAAGTTGTAAAAAAAATCACCGGAAAATCCCCTTCTGTATGGGTAGAAGAGGTGATGATGCTAGATGCAAAGGTACTGCTTAGAAACACAGATATGCCTTTAAGCGAGATTGCAGCCACTGTGGGTACGATGGATCAATCATACTTTACAAGAAGGTTCAAATTGCATGAAAAAATAACACCAACTCAAT
>CAZYQA010000472.1:0-1595 GCA_964649555.1 uncultured Muribaculaceae bacterium | reverse complement strand
ATCTATTGTGCCATCTACAAGTCCCGCAATAATGGCTTGTCTATCTGTCTCCTCTTTATATAATATCCTCTCTCTAATCCCCTTATTATATTTGTTTGCCCTATTATTAGATCTACATAAAACTACAACCTCATCCATTCCATATCTATCAATATCTTCCTGCAAGCACTCAATAAGCTCTCCACCATTTATTTTATTAAAATCATCAAAATCTTCTGTTTCAAATATTACATCCTCAAAATCATTCTCCTCTATTGATAACCTTAATTTAGTAGCATTATAAAGAATACCACTCTCTTTTGCCTGACGAATCACACTCCTTAAAGTAACTGATTTAATATCCCCATAATGCTTCAGATAATCTATATCCAAGGCAGGACTAAGATCTAAGCCGATAGGTGGTAACTGAGCAGGATCGCCCAGTAAAATTAATTTATTTCCCGTATTTGAAAAAATATAAGTAAACAAATCATCTAAAACATCACCGGTACCAAAAATAGAACCTTGATAATTGGATGTATTTGTAATTAAAGATGCTTCATCAACTATAAATATTGTATCCTTACTTTTATTTAAATTTATATCAAAAGATGCTGTCTCATCCTTTAAGCTCTTTTGCCTATAAATTTGTTTATGAATTGTCTTTGCAGATACTCCTGTATAATTTGCTAAAACCTTGGCTGCTCTTCCGGTAGGTGCTAGCAAAACATAATTTTTACTTAGATCTTTAAGAACAGATATAAGTGCTGACATAGATGTTGTTTTTCCAGTACCTGCATACCCGTTAATCACAAAAATATTAGAAGAATTTTCAGTGATAAATTCTGACAATGCTACTAATAATTTCTCTTGACACTCGGTAGGGTCAAACCTAAATTTTGAAACTAGATTGTTATATACGAAACTTGCAACACCCATTCTATCTCCATTTGTATATTAAAAAGATTAATAAGAATGAATAAATCTCTAAACGTCCCATCAACATCTGGATAGATAATAGAATTTTTGCCATTATAGGAAAGTGATTATAGTTGCCCAATGATCCAACTGAACCAAATCCTGGGCCGACATTCCCCATATTTGCTACAGAAGCCGAAAAGGAATCCATAAAATCTAATCCCATCACAGATAGCAATACAGTAACAATAAATACAATAAAAAGATATAAAATTATATATAAATTAACAGCAGAGATTAGCTCAGGCTCAATTATATGTGTACCTATTCTAACAGGAATTACAGCATTAGGGTGAAGCTGCTTTTTCATCTGGGCTTTCAGAGATTTCCACCATATATATACCCTATCGGATTTCAAACCTCCCGTAGTTGATCCCGAGCATGCACATTGGATAGATAAATATATAAGTAGAAGTATAGATAGCCTTGGCCATACAGATGTATCCGCAGTTGCAAAACCTGTTGTAGATGCTATAGATACACTTTGAAATAAACTTTGTCTGAATGCCATACTCCATGTATCTACGTTTCCTTGCATTTTTATATTAATAGCAATAGTCACAAAAGCAACAAATACAATTAGTAAAGTAGGGTTTTGTAACTGGTTTCCAAGTTAAGCCGCTTTCCATATCGATGTT
>CAZYQA010000471.1:0-1597 GCA_964649555.1 uncultured Muribaculaceae bacterium | reverse complement strand
AAGCACATAAAAAAAACAGCTTCAACTTATCGAAGCTGTCTGAGAATATTATACTATTACTAGTTATTTGTAATCAATGAGCTCTCTACTGAGAATATTTTATTTTTACGTGCAATGAAAGCTATTATAGCTATTATGAATGCTAGTACCATATTAAATATGAATGGGAATAACACCGATGTTTTTGCATTAAATATCATTGCAAAGAAATCTACAATAAATGGGCAAGCAAGAATTGCAAGATAGTTTGTTGCCATTACAAATGCTAATGCTAAAACAGCTTTTGCAGGGGTTGCTGCCAGAGTGGTTTTATCATATATGAGTGGTTGTATTATACCATATCCAAGCCCTATAAAGAATGTACCTGCTCCAATTAAGAATATATCTTTGAATAGCATTATAAATAGTAGGCCAATGCCTATTGATAAGAAACTTAAATATATCACATTGTTTTTTAGTGTGCTTATAACTTTTGTGATAAAGAATCCGGGAAGCATGATAGCTAGGAAGAATATTGATATTATTGTCCCCGTATATGAACTATCCAAATTGTAATGCTGGATTACAAATGGCAAATTAAATGATATTATTATGGCGATATAGGATACTAGAAAATAGATTAACATCAATCCAACTAGGAATCCTTTATTTATATTTTCTCCATTTTTAAGGTATGGGGAGGCATTTATATCAATGGTAGTTTTTGTATTGGATTTGAGTGATTTTATCTCTATTTGCGGATTATCTGTCACCACTGTATGTGCTTTAAGATAGGATGGTCTTAAAAAGTTACATAAAACTACTGCAAATATTGGCGCCAGATACACTACAAAAGGTAAATGCCAGTTTATATTAGCCAGCCACCCGGCTAAGAAGGTTGCTAATACTAGTGTTAAATTTGTGATGGCAGAGCTTAGTCCTAATTGCTTAGTTCTATATTTACCAACAAAAAAATCTGCAATCAATCCCGTAGATAGTGGGATTATCATACCTGCTCCAACTCCTAATAAGCAACTTATTATTATTAGTTCTATCATGCTATTAGCAAATAGATATAGTATTCCACTTAGTAGGAAGATTATCAATCCAATCATTAAGATTGTAATTTTACTTCTGCTTTCACTAAGTTTACCAGATAGTAGTACAAATGGAATTATTAATAAAGATGGAAGTGAAGATAACATTTGGATCTCTAATTGAGAAACATGTGTAAATATTGTATCTAATTTTCCAAGAATTGGTGAAACTGCTAATCCGGGTAACGATGTCACTGCGGAAATTGACCATATTCCCAGTAGCGTTAGCACCGATATGGTTCCTTGACCTGTTTTTATATTCATAGGGATTGTTTTAAAAATCTTTATGAATTAAAACATTTGAATTTTTCTTTTGTTTGAATTACTCACTCACAATAATACATTTCTCCTTATTATTCAAGCTCACAACAAAAATATGCTTTTCACCACCATCTTTTATTCCGGATATTTTTTTTATTTCGTTGGTGTCAATTGGGAAGTTGCGTGCTGATATAGAAGCGTATGGGTATTCTTTAGCTACAGTTTTAAGGTTTTTCTTATTAAAGGGTATTGTTTGCTCT
>CAZYQA010000470.1:0-1616 GCA_964649555.1 uncultured Muribaculaceae bacterium | reverse complement strand
TACCTCTTTAATAACCCATCTTGTTTAGTTAGCTTTAAAATTAAAAATTGGTACAAGTCTTGTAACTATTTCAACTGTTGGCTCAATATTTTGCATAATTTCTTCATAATTTTTATATACAAAAGGAGCTTCATCAAGTGTTGCTTTATTTATACAAGATGAATAAATTCCCTGCATAGAATCACTGTATTCATCAACAGTAAAAAGTTTTTTAGCTTGTGACCTAGAATATAATCTACCTGCTCCGTGTGGTGCTGACATATTCCAATCTTCATTACCTTTGCCTTTGCATATTCTACCACTTCATCTTCTCCGAATGGTACATTATAATAGACTTTATACAGCTTGTCACCGACCTTGCAAGGCAACTCAACGAGCATTCTGTCATCGATTTTGTCCTCTAACTCTGCAAGGCGTGTATAAATAGCATCAATTTCTTTGTCATCAGGTTCTTCTGAAGAAGTCCAAAATTCTTCATCTTCCCAAATTCTATCATCTTTTACCTTTGTCAATCTGTCGTATTTCATTTCAACTCCCTTTTTCGAGCATATGCCCAAGTCTATACAACATTGATTATCTCCATTGCACCTATCACATATCGAAACAGTACAAAATTGTTTTTGTAATAAATCACTTAATTGATACCTACACGCAGTTATTGTGCAATTATGCCACTCATTTGCATACTCACAACCTATACTTCGTTTTGTACAGTAATTCATTTCCCCTCCTTGCTTTCGGCTTGTTGCCTAAATTCAGCACTTGTTGGCATATCGGTACAAGTGGGCGTGCAATTGTTTTCTAACGAGGCAATAATTGTTTCAGCATATTCAATCGCCAACTCCAAAGCCCTATGCTCAATGGAATACTTGCGTTGCCATTCGTTTCGTTCCAATGCTAGTGTTTTTGCGGTTTTTTCAAGAGCAACTGATTTAGCTTTTAACCTTTCGTTTTCGGCTACAAGAGGTGCAATATCTTCATTATATATTAATTCAATAAGTGATATTTCTTCTGGGTTAAAACCATATTTGTATTGCTCTATAAATTCTAATTTATTCATTTTTATACATCTTCTAATAGCTCTTTCGCCGCGGCAACATGAACTCTATTATAGCGAAATTATCAATATCTGCTAAAAACTCTGTGTTATCTGCATTTTATTTACTATTTTCCGCAACAATGTTTATATTTCAAACCACTGCCGCATTTACACATTTCATTTCTATCTTGTGTTTTATTAGTGTGAAAAATACCTTTACTATCAAAATTACCATCAGTTCTAGTAGTTTGTTTTACAGTGCTTTTTTTCGCATTTAATGCCTCATCTACTATACAGCTATATACATCTCCTAATAGTTCTTTCGCCGCATTAATACTAACCATTTATTTCCTTCTCCTTTGTTAATCTTATACTTATTATAGCATATTATTTTACACTTGTAAAGTAATTAAGTTCAAATAGTTTACTATTATTCAAAACATATTTTATCACCGTCTAATGTCATTTCTTCTTCATCAAATAAGGCAAATCTTGCACTACCATAGCTTATTGGTTCGCAATATTCAACCATATATACACCTTCGCAATCAGTCGTGATACTGACTTGATACCATTG
>CAZYQA010000469.1:0-1623 GCA_964649555.1 uncultured Muribaculaceae bacterium | reverse complement strand
ATGGTAGGTGCTACTGTAGCAGTTGCTGTAGAAATCGAAGGTGCTTCTAAGTAATCTTTAGATTCAATCATATAAAAACTCCCGTAACCGTAAAGGTTATGGGAGTTTTTTTGTTTCACCCCCATTTCTATTCTCCTTACACCATATAATGATAAACTACAAGCAGTTGCTGCAAATATGCAATAATCAAATAGGGTTCTTATCGCTAAGAATAGCATTATTGAAATTTCTAAAATAAGTAGCAATATCACTAGTGTCCCATTAAAATTGGGACGAATTAAAAATTAAATAAACTTGGCTCATTAGATCCAAATAGTTCTTTGTCATTTTGAAATTTAGTTTTGTCAAAAAGGTCTTTAAGATGAGTTTTATCGGTCAATGAAATGCTTAATATTTGAAGAACTTCATATGTACTTCTATCAAGTTGCATATCATGCTGAACAATTGCTACCAGGCAATAAGTTGATATTGCAGTATAGAGCTGTATTCGAACGGCGTTTTCTGAAGTACCCCAAAATTTTTTAATCCGAAGGTGCTGCTTCAGCCATTTGAAGAATAACTCTACTTGCCAACGATTTTTATAAAGGTCTGCAACTTGGAGAGCCGAGATATGCATCGCATTGGTTATAAAAGTGAACTCTCTGTTTTGCTCTTCATCCCAATATTTAACCAAGCGAAGCGTCGTTTGGTAATATTGTTTGGCATAAAATCCGGTCAGTTCGACGACCATATCCGAAAGTACATTCTTTGGTAATCTGCGCTTCCATTTTATGGTTTTGCATTGCATATTTTTCTTTGCTCTAACTACGAAGTAAGCTCCTATCAGATGAATCTTATAGAGCATCTTAAAGTTATTATAAGCCCTGTCAAATATGTAATAAGAACCTGATTCATAGGGAATCTCTTTCATTACTTTTGAATCGTGTATCGATGCATGGGTAATATGAAAGAATGCCGGAATTTGTGTCTCAACATCATATAACGTATGGACTTTTATTCCACCTTTCTTTTTGCGGAATTTAGCCCACCAAAAGACAGAAAGACACAAATCAATAGTGGTTGAATCAAATGCATAAACGTTTCCTTCAAGCTTGAAGATTCGATTAACTCGTTTTAGTCTGGCTTCATTTACAAGATAGTAGGCAAACTCTTCAAAGATATGATAGTCTCTATCTTGGTTAGCTCTAGATAAGGATGATTTTGAAACGTTTCTGCCCATTCCCAAATGATAACATTTTGAATGATGAGCATCAAGCGCAACTATCAAATCTCGCAAGCTTTCACGATTTGAGAGCTGACCAAACATTAATGCAAGAAGTTGATTCCAGCAAGTAAAATGTTTTACATACTTATCACCTTCATATTTGCGGACAATGTAGTTGAACTTATTTCTATCCAAGAATGAGACTAACTGAGCGAAAACGTATTTATCTCTGAGCATTTGCAGTTCTGTTTAAGTGCTGCAAATGTGCAAATTGAAATCCGTTTAATCGAAAAACCTTTGTAACTAACTATATTTCAAATATTTCAAAGAACAATTTTAGATTTTAATGGGACAGCAATGATTCAAGGTATTAATTAAGATCATGCCACCAGATTATTAAGACTATCTTATCATTATTC
>CAZYQA010000468.1:0-1628 GCA_964649555.1 uncultured Muribaculaceae bacterium | reverse complement strand
CCCACTCCATATACTGTATCTGTGGGATATATTATAATTTCACCTGAATTTAATTTATTTTTTATAAGTTGTAAATCCATGTTTTCTTTGTGAAATAAAATATTTTTCATAAATCCTCTTCCCTTCAATGTTTTTACTAATTTTAGCATATCTCAATAAAAAAAGCTAGTATAGCACTAGCTTTTCTCTATTATTTGTGTTTCTTTTCGAACAATTCTGAAACAGATTGGTTATTTACAATTCTTCTCATTGCTTCAGCAAAAATTTCATCCACAGATAAAATTGTAATCTTATCTAATTTCTTTCTCTCAGGTTGTCTTAAAGAATCTGTTACAACAATCTCTTTTAAACAAGACTTTTCTAATCTCTCAATTGCTGGATCAGAGAAAACTCCATGTGTACAACAAGCATAACACTCTCTAGCCCCTCTTGCCATTATAGCTTCAGCACCATTTGTTATTGTTCCTGCTGTATCGATCATGTCATCTATAAAGATTGCAATTTTTCCTTCAACTTCTCCTATAAGATTCATAACCTCTGACATATTAGGTTTTGGTCTTCTTTTATCAATAATAGCTATTTTACAATCTAACCATTCTGCTAATTTTCTCGCTCTTTTTACTCCACCGATGTCTGGAGAAACTACTACTACATCATCACCATGGAATCCTTTTTGAATAAAGTATTTTGCTAATAATGGTAATGCTTGCATGTGATCAACTGGAATATCGAAGAATCCCTGAATCTGATCTGCATGTAAATCCATAGTTACAATTCTATTTGCTCCTGCAGTTGTTAGTAAGTTTGCCACTAATTTAGATGTAATTGGTTCTCTAGGACTTGACTTTCTATCCTGTCTAGCATACCCATAATAAGGTATCATTACATTTATTGTTCTTGCTGATGCTCTTTTTAAAGCATCGATGAAAATTAATAATTCCATAAGGTTTTCATTTACTGGTTCCCCTGTTGGTTGAACAACAAATACGTCTCTTCCTCTTACTGTTTCATCAATTCTTACGTAAACCTCTCCGTCTTTAAATCTTACAATTTCAACATCTCCTAAAGGCAGCCCATATTTTTCACCTATTTTCTTGGCTAATTCCCCATTTGAAGTCCCTGCAAAGATTTTTACATCGGTTCTTAACATTTTCTCTATTTCCTCCATTCAAGTTTTATAAATTGTTTTGCTCTTCCTACTGACAATGCCTTATCCGGTACATCTTTAGTTATAACAGAACCTGCACCTATAAGGGCTTCTTCTCCTATATTTACCGGCGCCACAAGCATTGTATCACTTCCTATAAAGGCCTTTTTCCCAATAACTGTTTTATGCTTATTTATACCATCATAGTTACAAGTAATTGTTCCTGCTCCTATGTTTGTATCCTCTCCCACTGTTGCATCCCCTAGGTAAGTTAAATGTCCTGCTTTAACTCCCTTTTCTAGTGTTGATTTTTTTACTTCAACAAAGTTACCTATATGAACCTTTTCCATTAAATGTGATTTAGGTCTTAAGTGAGCAAAAGGTCCTATTGTAACCTTATCCTCTACCACACTTTCTTCTAAAACTGAACTCTCACCGCAACCACAGGAACAGCAAAGTTCTTCCACCTCTTGCGTTCCAT
>CAZYQA010000467.1:0-1633 GCA_964649555.1 uncultured Muribaculaceae bacterium | reverse complement strand
GTGCTCTTTGCCAAAAGCCTCCTCAATGTACTCAATACCACAATTTATAACATTCAGAAAGCCCAACCTTTTAAGATTTCTTAAATCAGGTAGATATGGCATCTTCTGCTCATTTAAATAAAGAATTTGGCAACCCTTTATGTTCTCACTTGCAGCAGCTTGATTCATCTTTTTTAATCCATCTATTAATGATTCTGGAGTAACATTTGGATTGTAGGTAAATACAAGCCCTGATAGATTAGGTAATTGTAATACGCT
Source organism: uncultured Muribaculaceae bacterium (assembly GCA_964649555.1). Taxonomy (GTDB): domain Bacteria; phylum Bacteroidota; class Bacteroidia; order Bacteroidales; family UBA932; genus Egerieousia. The sequence continues at coordinate 1,375 of CAZYQA010000467.1, read as the reverse complement.
CTCGGGAATCTCTGTAAGGTTTGGACATTTATAAATCTCCATGTTAGCTAGATTCTCACATTCAGCTAACTCTGCAGGTAGTGTAGATATTGGAGTACATGATACATACAAAGCCTCCAGCTTCTTAAGTTTTCCAATAGACTTAGGTAGTGAAGTAATTTTTGATTGGTAGTACATCGGAGAGCCGGAGGTTGAGCTTCCTACACTTTGAATAGGAGAGCTAGAGATTCTAGTACTAAGTTTTTTATCTGTAAAATCATACGCCTTTAAAAGTTCAGGAGATATTACTTCCGGTGTAACGCCATTGTATGAGTATCTCTCACCAAATTCTTTCATAAGTTTATTGGAATAATCTCTCAACTGATCCTCTGTAACTACATTGTTTAGAGTAGGTAAAGCACTCTTGGTTGATAATTCACCTTGAGAAGGATCATCTCGAGATGCCCCTAAGTATAGTTGTCTTAATTCATCTAAGTCACCTAAGCATTCAGGCATATCACCTTTTGCTCCAAAGCCTGCAAAATCCAAACCTGCAATTCTTCCACTTGGGAGTATTAATACTCCCGGTTGAGCTAGCCACATATCTATGTCTCTATTCTCAAATACCCAATTACAACCTTTTTGGTACGATTTACCTTTATATTCCCAATTAGGGCCATCAAGAGCCAACCAGATGTTATATAAAGTATATGCGTCTTTTATATATGGTGCCGATTCTTCCAGTTTTACAGGAACTTCTGCGTTAATTGTAGTATTATCTAATACGGTAAAGCTATTTGGTTTTACCTTATCACAAATTTCAAAATATTCAGGAGAGCCAGTAACTGTCTTATTTCTATAGGTAATGTATTTTATAATTTCATATTCACCTGCTGGTAATGAGTAAGTAGTGTCAATTATACCCACTCCGGTGATATAATCTTCATTATCAGCACCTGAAGCGAATTGGTGTTTTACACGATATCCTTTTAATTTAATCTCTTTTTCGGTGTATTTATCTTTTAGAAAGATTTCGACAAATTGTATTTGATGGAATGGATATTTTGTTACTCCCGATTCACTCGCTTTTGTTGAGGTAGTTGGAGCTGCTTCATCTTTTATTAACTTAAATTGCACATATCCTCTTCCCACTACATTAGCCAATAGCTCATGAACAGTTAGACCTCCACCTATAACCTTTAATTCAGGTTTACTATCTTTATTGAATTCATAGGAATCTACTATATTCTCCAGGTTGTCTAATAAATCATATCTGATTATGTTATATTGGCCAACAGGTAATTCTAGTTTTTCACTCAACATTGCAATATCATATTGAGTATTATCATATTTTTCTAGAGATAGAGATTGTGTTAATATTTTTCCATCAGCAGAT
>CAZYQA010000466.1:0-1646 GCA_964649555.1 uncultured Muribaculaceae bacterium | reverse complement strand
TAATTTATATAAACTCTTAATTAAACTATGGCTCAATTTATTATAGAAGGTGGTTATGAACTATCAGGAGATATTATACCTCAAGGTGCAAAAAATGAAGCATTGCAAGTTATATGTGCAGTTCTTTTAACGGATGAAGATGTTGTAATTAAAAATATACCTTCAATATTGGATGTTAATAATTTAATCTCTTTATTATCAGATATGGGGGTTTCTATTAAGAATTTAGGGAATGGAGAGATGATTTTTAGAGCCGAGGATCTTAATATTAATTTTCTTAATAGCAGAGATTTTCTTAAAAAATGTACTTCGTTGCGTGGCTCTTTAATGTTGATAGGGCCTTTATTATCTAGATTGGGTTGGGCAAAATATGCAAAATCTGGTGGAGATAAAATTGGTAGGAGGAGAGTTGATACCCACTTTGTAGGGATGGAAAAGCTAGGTGCTAAGGTGGAATATGATAATGATTTGTCTGCTTATATATTCTCTGCTGATAAACTTAATGGATGTTATATGTTGCTGGATGAAGCTTCAGTTACAGGTACGGCAAATATTATTATGGCATCTGTTTTGGCTGATGGAGAAACTATAATATATAATGCTGCATGTGAGCCTTATGTGCAACAACTATGTAAATTGCTTGTAAATATGGGGGCAAAAATAAATGGGGTAGGTTCTAATCTGCTAACAATTAATGGTGTGAAGTCTTTGCACGGTGCAAATCACACTATTCTGCCTGATATGATTGAGATAGGGAGTTTTATAGGTATTGCTGCCATGACAAAGAGTAAAATTACCATTAAAAATACATCTTATCAAAATTTAGGTATTATTCCTTACTGGTTTAAAAGGCTTGGAGTGTGTCTTGAACAAGTGAACGATGATATTATTGTTGATGCAAGGAGTGGATATGAGGTTGATACAGATATTGATGGCTCTATTTTGACAATTAGTGATGCCCCTTGGCCCGGTTTATCTCCGGATTTATTAAGTATATTCTTAGTTGTAGCTACACAGGCTAAAGGGAGTGTTTTAATACATCAAAAGATGTTTGAGAGCAGATTATTTTTTGTAGATAAACTTATTGATATGGGTGCTAAGATAATTTTATGTGATCCCCATAGAGCAGTTGTAATTGGTAATAATCATCAAATTCCATTAAGGGCTAATAATATGGAATCTCCCGATATTAGAGCCGGAATTTCTCTCTTAATTGCTGCCTTAAATGCTAAAGGTAGAAGTAAAATTGAGAGGATAGATCAGATAGATAGAGGATATGAAAGAATAGAGGAGCGCTTAACTCGGTTGGGTGCAAAAATAATTGCTCATAGGGGCTAGTTTCTATTTATTCTTTCCACTTATAAGTACAGGGTTTCCATCAGCTAGTATCCGATTATCTAAATCAATTAGGTTTTTACGCTGTATTTCTGTTATATTACCATCATTGAGTAATCGGGTAATTTCCTCTTTAATGGTTGAGGATTCTATCATAAAATACTTATTTGTTGCATTTTGATAGTAACCATAAAAATTGTCAAAATGCATACACTGATGTTTCATTTTAATTGGAATCTCGTCACTAATAATTAAATCCCTGAAAAGACTTATATTTTTATCTTGATTGTTAATAATAACATAATTTGTAA
>CAZYQA010000465.1:0-1663 GCA_964649555.1 uncultured Muribaculaceae bacterium | reverse complement strand
AATATACCTATATAAATGATTATCTTAAAAAAGTGGTTGATGCACATAATGAGAATAATATCTTAGATAAGTTCACATACTTTGCAGGGCATGGGTACAATTCAGATTGTTTAACTGCGTGGAGATTGCAGCATCAGGTATTTAAGACCTATTTCCCTGATGCCTATAAATCATCTACAGGTAATACATTCTTGAATTTCAGACAATATCCTGAGATGAAGTTTAAGCTGTTTGATTATATGCAAGACCCAAATACAGATGTATTCTTGTTTTATGAACATGGAGCTCCGGCAGTTCAATATTTAAATGGTAGCTACCCGGCTCAAGGGATTGAAGATTATATGAAGGTTCTTAAATATGAATTAAGAGCGATGTATAAAAGGGTAAAAGGGGATAAAAAAGAGGCTTTTGTAAAGGATGTTTGTGACCACTTTGGGCTTGACGAGCAAATGTTCTCGGCACAAAGCTTGGCAAATGCGGCTAAAGAGGATTCTTTAATGAAGTTTAATAAAGATATTCATTTAGCAGATTTAGCTAAACTAAAAACCGGTGCTCGTTTTACTATGTTCAATGCTTGCTATAATGGATCATTCCATCAAGATGGATTTGTAGCGGGATACCATATTTTTAATGATGGTAAAACAATAGTAACACAAGGTAATACTGTAAATGTACTCCAAGATAAATGGGCAGAACAATTAATTGGTATTTTAGCGTTAGGTGCTAGGGTTGGATTTTGGCAAAATGAGGTTGTTACTTTGGAGTCTCATTTAATAGGAGATCCTACATATAAATTCTCACCATCTGTTGTAATGGCCGATGATAATTTTGTAAAGAATATCAATTACAACTTAGTTTATGGCAAGGCTGATAAGAAGATATGGGAAGATTTATTGGAATCGAAAAATCCTGTATTAAGGGCGTTAGGTGTAAAACAACTACAAAAAATAGATAATCAGTCCACACAAAAGATCTATGAAATATTTAATACGGATAGATCTATGATTGTAAGGCTGCAAGCTCTTAATGCATTATCGGTAGCAAATAGCGATTTATTTATTAAGGCTCTTGATAAAGGGCTTGAAGATCCTTATGAATTAATCAATAGATTGAGTTGCCATTGGGCAGGTAAAACAGGTGCTCCGGAGCTTAAAGCTAAGCTGGAGGGGTTGAAAAAGGGGGCAGATCAAATACAAAGGGTAAACTATGCTGCCACTACAGCATTGGATTGTTATTCAGATAATCGCACTCCCAACCCATCTAAAAAGAGCTTTAATGATGATTTGAGGAGATTGAGAAATTATCCGAATAATAATTACTTACCCCAAATGTATGAATTACTTAAAGGTAATACGATTGACCTGGAATCTAAATTGATTCTATGTGAAGCGCTTGGTTGGTATAATTATTCAATGAAGAAATGTGAAATTATCGACTTCCTTAAAGGGGAAATAGCTAATAATAAAAGTATTGATCCAACGTTGAGAAATGAGATGGACAAGACTATATCAAGGTTAAATAATTAATAAAGAGGAGTTGTATAAGATTTTATGATTTTATACAACTCTAATGATCAAGGGTGCTTAAAAATAAAATTGAAGCACCCTTTAAACAATCTTTTATTTAATTTTAGCAATGCAAATAATAGGATTAGAATTTTCCG
>CAZYQA010000464.1:0-1676 GCA_964649555.1 uncultured Muribaculaceae bacterium | reverse complement strand
AAAATTAGATACTAACTAAAAAAATATTGTTTAGGGGGTAGCTTTTATTAAAGTTGCCCCTTTGAGTATTATACTGACATGTTAAAAACTATTAAATTTATATTGTTTGCACACTTATGTGTATTATTGCTTATTTCTTATGAGACATCAAAACCTCTAAATGTATATTACAATGGAAATATTTATACAATTAAAGCCGCAAAGCAATTAGGTATAAACAATTTCACCGGCTCTTTGGAAGTAGGCAATTCTGCCGATTTTATTGTTTTAGATAAGAACCCTTTTGAAGCAGATGTGGAGGAGCTTATGAGTATTAAGGTGGAGAGGAGATATTGGAGAGGTAACACAAACAAATTTAATTGAATCTGATGGCTATGCTTGATTGGAAGAGACCTACTCTAGCTGATATTGAATTAATTCGTGCGCATATAGGAGATTTATCCCTATATGGAAGTGATGCATCACCTGCAAACATATTCTTGCTACGAAATAAATATAATATTGAGATAGCATTTAGCGATAATATGTTTTTTCGAAGATATAACGGCAAAGATTCAAGATGCGGCTATGCATTTCCTTTAGGAAGTGTAGATCTGAGAAAAGCTATTGATCTATTAAAAAATGATAGCGAAAAACGGGGCTTACCTTTAAGATTCTGCTTGCTTTCCAAAGAGCAAAAAGAAGCAATAGAGAATATAAGCAGTGATTTTAAGTTTACAATAAATGAAAATGATAGCGATTATATCTATAAAAGGAGCAATCTTGCCAGCTTAAAACCAAATAAATTCCAAAAGAAGCGTAATCATATCTCTTCTTTTCTACGGAAGTATGAATCTTATCAATTGCGTGAAATCTCCAGTGAGAATTATCAGGATGCAATATATGTGAATGAATTATGGCATAAAGAGCATTGTTTAGAGTGGTCTTACGAGTGTGATTCTATTGCGGAAGCTATTGCAAATTTCCAACAACTCCACCTAAAAGGGGTAGTTCTTTATATCGATGATGCTCCTATTGCTATGAGTATCGGCTCTGAAGTATCCCATAATGTTTTTGTAACTCATTTTGAAAAAGCAATTACAGATGCAGCCAAAAATGGAGCATACACACTTATAAACAGAGATTTTGCTGCACTACTTTCTGAATATGAGTATATAAATCGCGAGGAGGATATGGGAGTAGAAGGCTTGCGTAAAGCAAAAAGATCGTATTTCCCGGATATGATGGGGGAGAAGTATTGGGGGGAGTGAATTTATACATGTAATATATTGATAGGAGTGTCTAGCAGATGTTAGTCACTCTTTTTTTATTGATCGATAGCTGTTGATTATTGCCGATTTTTTAAGGTGAAATAACTTATAAACAATTGCAGTTTTGAGGATTGCAAATGATTTTATAAATGTTAACTTTGTAGGGACTTTAATTGAGAAATAATTTAAAATAACAGTTTTGCGATACTAGGCGAGTGACGTTATTTTCTATTTGTAATATGTGTATATATATTAGTGCTAACTTTATATGTCATACGTAAGATCTTGAAATATATAGGTGTGATATGGTGGGCATTAAGTAAATGTTCACATTATAGAGACATTTGTCACTCAGATGCCCAACGGGAGGAGGAATTTTGAAAACATTCACTGTATTCATTCAGATTCTTCCTCACTTTGTTCTTC
>CAZYQA010000463.1:0-1690 GCA_964649555.1 uncultured Muribaculaceae bacterium | reverse complement strand
TTAATCTGTAACCATTCTAAATCCTTTACTCTCATATAAGGAGGGTAGTTTTGGTCAACTTTAATTGTTATAAGTAATGGTATAGATGATACATAAAGAGGGTTATCTATCTTAACTACTACTTCATAAGCATCTCCTTCAAATGGCTGAGTTGCATTAATCTTTATTTGATGATTAAGATATTCACCGGGTAAAGCATCAATTGTTAACCTAGTATCAGACTTAATAATTTCCATCGTCTTATCAAAACTGCCATCAAATTGCAAAATAGCTTCTCCACCCCTATATGAAAAGTGCAAGACATTATCATCTTTTAGCTCACTTTTATAAGATATAATTGTATTAGACCTATCTAATGTAACACTCTTATAATGTGATGGGCCAGTCTCTTCATCTTCACTGTCCCATGATATATCCTCAAAATTCAAATAACTATTCGATTTAATATCTCTAATACATCTAACAAGCAGATTTGATAATTTATCACTTACTATTTCATTTGAACTGGTAAATAGCAACGAACTAGCTTTATCAACATTATTCTCGGTTGAGCTCCAGTATGCAGTAGTTTGCGAGAACTGAACAAAATCTGGCAATGATACAAATGTAGATTTAGCATCATTCATAGCTTTTAGCTCAACGATTGATGGAAGTCTCCATTCATTGGCAGCTCCTATTTCACTATATAGATTACACCCATCACTAATATCACCCATTTGTCCTTTTTTTGGATTCCATAATGAGTTATAAGTACTTGGGAGAGCAATGGCACTTGCCCATGAACTAGCAGCCGGTAAGATCTCCTTATTTGCAATTCTAATATCATATCCCCCTACATTAATAATAGGGACAGATCTCATCTCTTTTCTTGGAAGATCATAAACTTTACCAGCAACTAATTTTTTACCACTAAAATCTGAACTGGAATAATTTATACCTTTGGTATCGGTTGCAATAAGTTGTAATCTTTTTGTTGACAGGTCATCTCCAAAAGCAAATATATAAACGGTGAGTTTGTTATCAGTTAACTTTGCGCCCGAATTTGACTTCATTATATACTTAGAATATTCTTGACCAGTAAAAGATGTTGTTCCATCCTCAATATTTAGGTATGCTTTTGCATATACTCCGTTAAGCTGAACAGACAGAATATCACTAGCATCTTTAGGAAATAACATTTCTGCTTTTATAATTGATACAAGATGCGAAAATGTAAAATCAACTTCATTATTCCCTTTATATATCGATTTAGACCACATAAAATGAGATTGATTATGGATTAATTCCGCTAAGGTTGTTGCTAAAACTTGCTCTCCTAAATTTAACTCAATTTTAGATAATTCAGCCGGAGCACTTTTAACCTGCGGATATAAAGCATATAATAACCTTGAATTTGACGGCAGTTCAGGCATACTCCCAGAAAATACTCCATATTTAGACCCATGGCCACTTTCCAACTCAAACTTGTAGGGATTGCTGCCTCCATTTTGAATGAAGAGAGAGAAAGACTCTTTTATATCTCCATTATTAAGCCAAACAAAACTCATAGAACTTTCATTTTCGTCATATCCCAATCGTGTTTCTACTCTTGTAGTAGCTTTAGCTTTATATTCACAAATACTAGAAGACAATATATCATCATTTACTTGCTTTGTGCAACAACATATTACCGGAAAAAGAACAACTATTA
>CAZYQA010000462.1:0-1696 GCA_964649555.1 uncultured Muribaculaceae bacterium | reverse complement strand
TTTTATTCTATTTATTCGCTTATGCGTCTTTGTAACAAAATTGTTTTCTATTAGAGCATTTCTTCCTCTGATACAATATTAATGATATCTACTTTTTTCTTTATTATTGTAACCTAATAACTAGTATTATTAATAATATGTAAGGGTAATCCCTCTTTTACCTTTGTTATTTCAATCTATTTGCTTTGAGTATAGGGTAGTTTATAGTAATTATAATTTACTTAATTATTAACAAGGTTGTTTTATTTAAAATATTTTTTTATTAAATTTGGAAACCAAAACACGAAAAACAACCTTTTATGAATTACTTATTATTATTTCTGAATTGTCTTATTATTTAAATGCGCGTTTAAATTCTACCATTAAAACCTACAAAAAAGTACAAATCCTAATCCCTAAATAGATTATAATATTTAACTATTTAAACTAAACTCTATGAAAAAAAACATTATGCTTATAATAGCGGTATTCCTATCCACTATTATGCTAGCACAAAACAAAACTATTACCGGTACGGTTACTAGTTCGGATGATGGCCAACCTATCCCATTCGCAACTGTTCAGATCAAAGGTACTACCACAGGCGCATATACAGATGATAATGGTAAGTACTCAATCGATGCTCCTTCTAATGCAGTCTTAATATTTACAACAATCGGTTTTACAGACCAAGAGATTCCTGTTAACGGAAGAGCCGTTATTAATGTCTCTTTATCTCCTGATGCAGTAGCTTTGGATGAGACAATTGTAGTTGCTTACGGAACTGCGAAGAAAGGGACATTTACTGGTGCTGCTAGTGTTGTAAAGGCAGATGCAATTAAAGATGTTCCCGGTACCTCTTTCGAAAATGCTTTAAACGGAAAAATAGCAGGTCTTCAAGTTTCTACTAATTCCGGACAAGCTGGTTCTACATCAAGTATAAGAATTAGAGGTATTGGCTCTATGAATGCTTCTAATGAGCCATTATACGTAATTGATGGAGTTCCTGTATCTTCAGGTGGAGCAGGGCAAATGGGAGATTACTTATATACCTCTAATAATATTATGAGTACCCTTAATCCGAATGATATTGAGTCATTGACAGTATTAAAAGATGCAGCAGCATCTTCTCTATATGGATCAAGAGCAGCAAATGGTGTTATCATGATTACTACTAAAAAAGGTAAAATAGGAAAACCGACAGTTACTTTTAAAGCATCTGTAGGTATTACGCCTTCTTGGGCTTATAATAATTTTGAGATTGCAGGTCCAGAGCAGCAAGCAGAGCTATATTACGATTTATGGTGGTACACAGATATAAATAATGGTAAGACACCTCAGCAAGCAAGTAGTACAGCTTTAGCTCAGCTAAATGATCGTTTTAATGAGCATGGATATAGATTTGAAGCTCCAGATAATACTTCAAAATCTCTTAAGATATTAGGAATGTCAGATGGTATTGAGAATAGAGAGGGAAAATATTTTGATTGGGATAATGAGTTATTTAGAACAGGGGTTTTTCAAACCTATGATTTAGCGATTAGTGGTGGTTCTGAAAATACTAATTATTATTCATCAATTTCTTATACAGATGATAAAGGTCGTATTAAAACTAATAGTTTTGACCGTATATCAGGTAGAGTAAGTGTTAATCAAAAAGTTGGTAAATATATTGAATTTAATAATATGTTTATAATTTTTCCGCCAAAAGAAGGTA
>CAZYQA010000461.1:0-1702 GCA_964649555.1 uncultured Muribaculaceae bacterium | reverse complement strand
GAGATGATTACCACTCTGTAATAAAAAATAAGTTATGTACTATTTTAGAAAAGATAAGAGATTTTTATCCAGATACTAATGGTAGAGTATTTACAGATACCGCTCCCATTTATGAAAGGGGCTGGGGAGCTATATGTGGCCTAGGCTTTATAGGGAAAAATAATTTCCTTATCAGTAAGAGGGCGGGCATAAGAAATTTTATTGGTATAATAGTTATTGACAAAGAGCTGGATGAGTATCCGGAAAACAAGCAGATAAGCTCTTACTGCGGCAATTGCACCAAGTGCATAGATGCATGCCCTACAGGAGCACTTAATGCCCCCTACTCGCTTGATGCAGGGAAATGTATCTCTTATATCACAATTGAGAAAAAAGGTGCGAATATTAATGATAATATTAATAATGCTGCTTCTAATAATTTTAATATTTTCGGATGTGATGCCTGCATGAATGCTTGCCCTTGGAATGGGAAAAATATAGAGGGATGGCAAGAGTTTGAGCCCCAAAATACACCTATTAATATAAACCACTTTAAAAGAAGATAATATGATCTGGTTTACTGAAGTTGAAATTCCTACTTTCTATGATAAGATTGATTTGAATGATAAAATTATGATGATTGGCTCTTGCTTTGCAAACGAAATAGGCGCTAATATGATTGATAGTGGGTTTGATGCTTGCGTGAATCCTTACGGCACTATGTATAACCCGGCTTCTGTAATTGAATCGCTAAATAGAATAGCTTATAATATTAGGATAGAGGAGAAGGATGTTTTAAATATCTCGTTACATAGCACATCTGGAGATTCTGATAACTCAAATGATAATGCTAGGTTTTGTTCATTTTATCATCATAGCTCTTTATCAAGAGGCACAATTGAGGAGTATATATACAATGCTAATAGTATTACCGAGCTTGCTCATAAACATTTCAATGAATCTAAATTTATAATTATTACTCTTGGCACTTCATGGGTTTATAGGCATATCAATAATGGCTATATAGTTAGCAATTGCCATAAAATAAATCCCAAAGAGTTTGTGAGAGAGAAGTTAAATATTGAAAAAGTATATAAGCTATTAGCTGATTTTATAAAGTCATTCCCGGATAAACATTTTATTTTTACAGTGAGTCCTATAAGGCATCTGAAAGATTCAGCTCATGGAAATCAGATAAGCAAAGCAATTCTTTTATTAACTTTAGAACAAATAATATCAGAATTTAATAATACTTATTATTTTCCTTCTTATGAAATAATGCTTGACGAACTGAGAGATTATAGATTTTATGCAGCTGATATGGTTCATCCCAGCAAACAAACAATTGATTACATCTACAAAAGATTCAAAGAATGCTGCATATCTACAAATTGCCATGATTTGATTTCTAGAAATATAAAATCTGCTAATTCTCGTAAACATATATCACTAAACAAGAAGGCTGCTCAAGTTTAAACTTGAACAGCCCCACCCATCAAATGCCTTTTTTTATCTTCTAGAATGTCCCATCATAGATGGGCCTCCATGACCTCTTGGCATTGCTCTCCTCATATCACTACCACTGAACTTACCGAATCTATATACTAATGAGAACATTACATATCTCCCCAACGTATTATTTTCAACATCTTGTATATAGTTCTCAGAGGTAGTTCTATAAGTGTTTCTTGCATCTTTAAGGATGTCATAAACTTTAGCTTTT
>CAZYQA010000460.1:0-1715 GCA_964649555.1 uncultured Muribaculaceae bacterium | reverse complement strand
CCCACTTCAAACTGCTTCTGCGTTCCGCTCAAGACCATCGCCAGATCTCTCAGCTAAATAGCAAGACTGGAAAATATGAATCCAAAATTCCTAAAGGTAGCATTTTAGAAGATAACGTATCAAAGTATAGTTCATATAATGCAAGAGCTGATGTATCTTACTACAAAGAAATTGATAAGCACTCTATTACTGCCCTTTTAGGTGGAGAGATTATATCTACAACAAGCACTCAGGATCCTGTAAAAATTTTACTAGGATATAATGAAAGATCACACGTAGCTCCTCCAATTAACTATGCCCCAGCCTCTGGTACTTATAAGATGTTCGATACCGGAGCTGCAGCAAGAACCAGCTTTCCATACGAAGGTGTAGCATTTGCTTACAATTCTTCAAAAGGCTGGAAAGAAGTATTAATGGAAGATAGATATCTCTCTGCATATTTCAATGCAGCTTATACCTACGATACTCGTTATACAGCATCACTTAGTTTAAGAACAGATGCCTCAAACTTTGTATCGGAAAATGTAAGAAATAAATTCTCTCCATTCTGGTCTATTGGAGCATCTTGGAATATAAAAAATGAGCAATTCCTAAAAGATGCAACATATATTAATAGATTAATACTAAGAGCTTCTTATGGTATAAGTGGTTTAGCAGCAGGCAGAAATGGCAACTCAACTCTGACAACAGTATCATCCGGAACTCCATCATCTATTATGGATTATCTTCCTACATATAATATTACATCAAGAGGAAATCCATCATTAACATGGGAAAAATCATCTACAATAAATATTGGAACCGATTTTGATTTCTTTAACGGAAAATTATCCGGATCAATAGACTACTATCACAAGACATCTGACGATGTTATTTCCAAAGTACAAGTATCATATATAAGCCAATCATCTCAGTATGTAAATCTTAATTCTGCTCAAATTGTTAATCAAGGAGTTGAACTAAGCATTGGAACATTTCTTCCAATTACCCGTGACTTCACATGGAATTCAAGGATTAATTTTGCATATAACGCAAATAAAGTAACAGAATACAACTTTATATCTCCTAATATTTCAGGCTATACCTCTAGCACAGGTACACATATTAAAGGTAAACCTATTAATACCTTATATGCAGTAAAGATCAAAGGGTACACCCCTGAAGGGTATATTATAGTTGAAAATAAAGATGGCTCAACAATTATAGTTAATACACCTGCTAACAACCCTGTCGGGCTATCTCCATATCCAATTCCTGCAGGAACAGATATTGATGATAGTAATTATATTTATCACCAAGGAACTCTTAATCCTAAATCAATATTAGGTTTTAATAACAACTTCAGATATAAAAATCTCTCATTAAATGTTATTATTACCGGAAAATTTGGTCATGTATTCCGTCGTAATGATGATATTGAAGTAAGAAATATAAATAAGCTAAATTATAGGAGCTCTCTCGAAGGGTATTGGAAGCAAGGTGATCCTCTTGAACCATTTAAGGGAAGACCTCTTCCAAATGAAGACAATGCGCCAACCCTACGAAACTCATATATGTACGCATGGTATAATAATCTGATAGTTGCATCCGACTATAATTATGAAAAGGGTGATTTTATTCGCTTAGAAGAAGTGCAATTAGAATATTCTCTCCCTAAAAGATTTATAAAATCATTTTGTAGTTCGGTAAATATCTATACACAGATACGTAATTGC
>CAZYQA010000459.1:0-1723 GCA_964649555.1 uncultured Muribaculaceae bacterium | reverse complement strand
ATGCAATTTTGAATATATGCTATCTATATTTTTAACGAATAACTCATCTGATGAATTCTTAGCTTCTATTTTTTTTAATTGATCAGATATAAGTAATGAGTATCTTCCCAATGGATTGCCGTTAAAATAACCTAAAGCAGCGATATCCTTATTTATTGTAGCTAACATTACAGCAATGCTTGCCCCTTGTGAATGTCCCAATAGTATGATTTGATTTGAATCACACCATTTCTTAGTTTTTATAAGAACTAAAACTTCGTTAGCTCTTTCTACATAAGATTCAAGATAATCATTTTGGATATATAAATCTGAAAAAGTATTTGGATTACTCAAATCAGGCACATAATGATAATTATTATTTAACTCTTTTACATTAGAGTATGCAGGTATATTTGGCGGTGAAATTAAGACTATGTTGTAACGCTTTATTAGACTTTGATAATTAAAATTATTTATAGCTGGGATAAATTCAGTATCACCATCCACTATAACAAGCGGCACTGGTAACGAGCCTTGTAAAAATATTATAGTAGGCTTAGAAACAGTTGTATCATTAGTTACTAAGATGAACTCAACATCCCCACTATTTGTCGCAATTTGATATTTTACAATTTTAGATTCTGCTTTCAATTGAGATATGGCAAAGAATGCTAGAATAATAAGTACGCTCCTCATAGTCATTAAAGGTTTACAGTACAAATATAATCAAAAAAGTGAGTGCCACGTGCAAAAGCCATAGCCTCAACCCAACTTCCGCACGTAGCTCAAACACTTTCATATTATTGAATAATTTCAGCCAAATTAAATTTTACTTTCTTCAAAAAATGAGATACATTTGCTAAGCTTAGAATGAACAACTATGAAAATTATCAATAATATTACAACCAGATATAAATTACAAAGAACCAGAACATTAAAGTATTTAGAATACAAGAGAATTAAGCGTTTGAGAAAAAACAGCATCCCTGCTTATAGCAATTGTAAAAATTGTAATGAGAAGCTGGAGGGGATGTATTGTTATAAGTGTGGTCAGTATGCTTTAGAAACTAAACAGCATATCGGGCACTACATAAAGCAGTTTTTTGATAATACTTATCAATTGGATGGGAGAGCATTTTACACATTGAAGTATTTGATTCTAAGACCGGGGTTCTTATCTCTTGAATTTATTAAAGGGAGGATCAGATCCTATGTGCACCCCATGAAACTCTATATGTTTTTGAGTGCATTATTTTTTACTTTAATATTTTTCTTTTTTTCAGACATAGATATTTATGAAAAATTTAATATGAAAGAGCGCGAAAAGGAGATTGTAAAAAACTTAAAAACTAATGACAGTTTAGCATCGAATAATAAGACACTGAATTTTGCAAACCTCTCTCCCACTGAATTAAAAATCAAATCAAACATAATTTATCGGGAGGCATTCTCAAAACTAACCAAATACACCCCGATAATACTTCTATTATTAATTCCGATATTTGCATGGATATACTTTTTGGCGTATAAAAAACACTTTAAATACTATATAAATTACATAGTGTATTCACTCCATATCCATTCATTTTTACTATTGCTTATAACAGTTACTCTTATTCTATACTATTACTTTTCAATTCCATACCTAGGGCTGGTTTCAGTTATTCTCGTTATCATTTACAACATAATAGCCACTATAATATTCTTTAAGCAAAGTAGACTTCGGGCGATATTGGGGACGTTG
>CAZYQA010000458.1:0-1737 GCA_964649555.1 uncultured Muribaculaceae bacterium | reverse complement strand
TACTGCTCCATTGATTTTTTTAGATCCATATTCAAATTACGGCACTATTGCCTCTCAAGTTTTAGGATCTATTATATATCATCCATATATAAAATTTTCTTTTGCAGGGTTTAGTTGGGCTTTGATATTCTTATTGATGCTTATAATATTCAGTGCATTCAAAGGTAGATTATATTGTAATACTATTTGTCCTGTTGGAACTATATTAGGTCTAATAAGCGGATTTTCTCTATTTAAGCCAGTAATAAAAAAAGATATGTGTGTGAAGTGCACTGCTTGCGCAAGAGTATGTAAATCTAATTGTATAGATATGGAGAGCAAAGAGATTGATTCAACCAGATGTGTGGCCTGCTATAATTGCATCCCTTCTTGCAAAAGAGGCGGTGTAACTATTGCACCTATATGGTTTAACAAAGGTAAAAATTTAGAGATCAAGCGTGATTTAGAGAGCAGGGAGAGAAGAAATGCGCTGATAGCTATGGGAGCCTTTGGTTCGGCTTTGGCTTTAAGGGGCATTGAGTCTAAATATAAAATTATTTCTAAAGAAGAAGAGATTAAAAAAGAGGTTTATCCTATTCTACCTCCCGGTGCCGGAAACCTTGAAAGATTTAAGGCAAATTGTACCTCGTGCCACGCTTGTGTTGCCGCATGCCCCCAAAATATTATTAAACCCTCTATTACGCAGTTTGGCCTAGATGGATTTATGATTCCTTATTTGGATTTAAAAGGGAGCTTTTGCGATTATACTTGTAATAAATGTTCCCAAACTTGCCCCAACTCTGCAATACTTCCTTTATCTTTGCCTACAAAACAGCAAACTCAAATTGCAAAAACTAAATATATAGCAAAGCAATGTATTGTATTTTCCAGAGGTAAAAATTGCGGACGATGCGCAAAAAAATGTCCTGCAGGAGCAATTGAAATGACAGAAGTAAAAGGTAAACAGGGGCTGTTTTTCCCTAAATTTATAAAAGAAAAGTGTATAGGTTGCGGAGCTTGCGTAGTAGTTTGTCCTCCAAAAACTAAAGCAATTGAAGTTATTGGGATAAGCAAGCAAACCACAACATCCTAGTTTACAAATAAATACAAATCTAGTCCTAATCTTGTCTGTAAGATGTCCTATTTTTGTCCACTATATTAATTCAAATAAATATATAATTGATTATACTTTTGAGAAATCAATTTTTCAAAATATAATCTACATGAAAAAATTATTACTTTGTGCATGTGCAGCTCTATTATTTTGTAGCTGCGGAGTTGTAAAAGCTCCATTAGCTGGTGCTATCTATACAGATGTAAAAGGTGGCGAATCTGTAACATCTAATTCAGGATCAACTAAAGTTGGTACAGCAAAAGCTACTGCTTACGTTGGATTAATAGCATTAGGTGATGCAAGCATCCAAGAGGCTGCAAAATCTGCAGGCATTACTAGAATCCACCATGTTGATTATCATTCAACTACAATATTAGGTTTATATTCAACTTACACAACTGTAGTATACGGTGAATAATCTGAAATACATATTTATATTTTGGTGCAGCATAATATGCTCTGTTAGTGCATTTTCACAAAATATCACTAATAGCTACGTCTCAAAAGTTGAGATTGATGGCACTCTATATCATATTTTTCCTGTAACAATTTTTGATAGTAAAGAGGAAGGTAACTTTACTTATGATATTACCTACAAAAGTGACAAGGATAACCTTGCCGTTATAAATTTTACTTATCAAAAT
>CAZYQA010000457.1:0-1740 GCA_964649555.1 uncultured Muribaculaceae bacterium | reverse complement strand
GTTGCTCAACCAGTTTTGCAACAAAGCCGTTCTCAGTAGGTGTTGGATCAGGTGTGATGTTCTCTTTCGAACACGCAACAGCTAAAATCATAGCCAATGCGATAAATAGTTTTTGTATATACCTCATTATTAAATAAAAAAATCATTGCTCCAAATATAGGAACAATGATTTTTATTTGTGTTTCATATTGTAAATAGGATAGAAAATATATGAATTATTCAGATATATCCATTAAGTGGAAAACATTTTGTACGTCATCATCATTTTCAATCTTATCAAGTAGCTTTTCTACGTCAGCCTTTTGCTCTGGGGTTAATTTTTTAAGCTCTGTAGTAGGGATTCTCTCGAATTGCCCTGAAATAAGCTCAAAGCCATTCTCTTCTAAATATTTTTGTATTGCCCCAAATGATTCAAAAGCACCGTATATCACAATAGCCTCTTCTTCTTGGAAAATCTCGTCAGCACCAAAATCTATCATCTCTAGTTCAAGTTCTTCCAGATCAACTTCTTTATCACTTTTTACTTTGAATACGCATTTTCTTTCAAACATAAAATCAACGCTACCGGATGTTCCCAACGAGCCACCAAATTTATTGAAATAGCTTCTTACGTTTGCAACTGTTCTTGTTGTATTATCGGTCGCTGTTTCAATTAAGAATGCAATGCCATGAGGGCCGTATCCTTCGTAAACAACTTCTTTATAATCAGCGTGATCTTTCTCAACCGCACGCTTAATTGCCCTGTCAATGTTATCTTTGGGCATATTCTCACTTTTTGCAGTTTGAATAAGAGAACGTAACTTAGGATTAGTGTCTGGATCTGTTCCGCCTGCCTTAGCAGCAATTGTTATCTCTTTTCCTAATCTTGTAAAGATGCGGGCCATATTGCCCCAACGTTTCATTTTTCTCTCTTTTCTGAATTCAAATGCTCTTCCCATAAAATGTACTAGTTATTTGATACCATTTCCAATCTAGAGATATACTTATTAATTTCATAAGCTTCTGGAGATTGAGGATATTTTGTTTTAATTGTTTCGTAAAGTTTAAGAGCCTCTTTATTATTACCCATTTCTTCGTTAATAATTCCCGCTTTTAATAAGTAATTTGCAGCTAACATACTGTCATCAGTTTTTGAAGCAGCTAAATATTCAGAAACAGCAGCTTTAAGATTACCTAATCCAGCATAAGCATCACCTATACAAGCAGTTGCTCTAGCAGATATAATTGGATCTGTTCCTTTATATTTTTTTAAGAAATCAATGGCTTCTTGATAATTTCCTAATTGAAGGGCACTAACGCCGGCATAAAAATATACAGCTTCACCAGCTTTACTTCCATACTCATTTATAATATCTTTAAATCCTAAAGTATTACCATCACCATTAAGAGCCATTTCAAAATTGTTTGCTCTGAATTGTTGTTCAGCGGTAAACATTTGAGACATAGCCTCTTGCTTTTTAGGTAAAGTTACCAAATGATGATATGAGAAAATCGCACCTGCAACAACTAATATTGCTATAGCTGTATAAATAATGGGATTTTTATAAGTAACTAATAAATTTTGTGTTTGAGACAAAGCTTCTTCTACTTTAACCTCCGGATCTTGAACGTTTTTATTCTGTGACATTTTTCTTAAGTTTTTTATGCAGGTTGCAAATTTACAATATTTTGCCGAATCACAAAGTTATTTCCTTATTTATTTGATATATTTGCAAAAATATTTCATTGTGTCTGAATAAA
>CAZYQA010000456.1:0-1744 GCA_964649555.1 uncultured Muribaculaceae bacterium | reverse complement strand
TTTCTACCAAGATATTATACTCTTCATCACTTCCCTTATCATAAGTCTCTTTATCAGAGGTAGTCTGTTTATAATTATACCTATATGCTGCCTCAATAAAGAAATTTTTTCCGAGCGGTTCTGTATATGTTAATCTTCCTCCAAAACTATTACTCTTATCTTGTTGCATATATTTTTGGTCTATAATACTATCTTTTTGCAAATCAAAATAGTGTGTATTACTATAATTATATCCGTTTATTTCATTATTTGTATATCCATAATTTACCCTTAATGACATTGTTCTGCCGGGCTTACCCAGTCTTTGTCTGAACAAAAATTCTCCATTTACATCTTGCGAATCGTTATTTCCATAATTGCGACTCATACCTCTATTTACAGAATCTCTATTGTTTAGTGTATTAAAGGTATTGAAAGAGTTAAAATTTCCACTTCCTAAATTCACTCTCGGTCTGAATAAGATTGATGTATTTTCTGAGATAGTATAATCAACCTCTCCTCCTAGTCTATGCCCTTGTGTTTCTGTTTTATCCTCACCATACTCATTATTATAGAGAGTTTGATCCTCTTGAAGCATCGTTTGTTTAGCTTTTTTCTCTTGTACATCTTTATCAGACCCGCTATACATATAGTTACCCGAAAGTTTCATTTTACCTTTAAGCGCTTCAGTATTAGCATTCACACCTGCCATCCAAGAAGTAGTAATTCCATTATTATTTCCACCAAACATACCACGTCCACCACCCATTCCGCCTCTCATTCCTCCCATCATTGATCCTGCAAGATCTGTAAAGCCCCTGTTATTTGTGTTGTTTCCATTAGCAATCACACTCACTGATGATTTATCGGTAAACCTTCCCACCATACCTGCACCCTGATACCTCTCTTCTGTTCCATACCCTCCCATTGCGTTACCAAACCATCCATTCATCATTCCTGGGCGTATATTTAGATCTATAACTGTTTCCTCTTCTCCGTCATCTATACCTGTAAAGCGTGCCTGATCCGATTTTCTCTCAACTACCCTCACTTTATTCACTATTTTCGCAGGTAAATTTTTAGTTGCTAGTTGTGGATCATCTAAGAAAAATGTCTTTCCATCTATCATAATTTTATTGATTGATTTTCCATTGGCAGTAATTTTACCATCAGAATCAATCTCTACGCCTGGGAGTTTTTTCAATAGCTCCTCCAACATATCAGTATCATTTACCTTAAATGCAGCAGCATTATATTCGATAGTATCTTTTTTCACAACCATCGGGCTTGCCATCTCGGTGACAACCACAGCATCCAGAAGATTAAGATCCTCAGAAACAAGATAATTACCCATATCATTAGCTCCTCGCTTAATATCTACTATAATGGTTTTAGGTTTGTAGCCCATAAACTCAAATTTTATTTCGGCTCTCCCAACTGGCAATCCCTTAAGAGTGACATTGCCATTTTCATCTGTCAAAGCATATTTTTTGGGAGTAGCTTCACCTATATATTTTGCCGATAATGTAGCAAACTCAATAGGCTTTTTAGATATCGAATCTAAAACAACAGCTTTAAGAAATGTTCCTCCACCTTGCTGAGGGGAATTGGACGATGGAGTTTGAGCATTAATGTTATTTCCAAAAAATAAGACACCGATAATCAAAACCAGATTAAAAAGAATAGAACGTAATAACATAGTATAATTTATTTTATCTCTTTGACTATGTTAACCACAAAAGGTTAAAACCATTTATAAAAAATT
>CAZYQA010000455.1:0-1763 GCA_964649555.1 uncultured Muribaculaceae bacterium | reverse complement strand
TTCTTGTAAGTGAAAGATTTCCAAAACTAAAACCATTTTTACCTAAGCAGATAAAATTTATTACAGCAGAAGAATTAAGGGTAATGTATCCTGATAAAACAGCCAAAGAGAGAGAATATGAGATAGCCAAAGAGCATGGGGCAGTATTCATACGTGGAATTGGAGGCATCTTAGGTGACGGGATGGCACATGATGACAGATCTCCCGATTATGACGACTGGTCAACAAAGATGGAAGATGGCTCGGAGGGATTAAATGGAGATATAATAATATGGAACCCTGTATTGAAAAACTCTTTTGAAATATCATCAATGGGAATACGTGTAGATTCATCCGCATTACTTGAGCAATTAAAGATAAGAGGGGCAGAAGATAGAAAAGAACTATACTTTCACTCACTCCTACTTAATGAAAAACTCCCCCAAACAATTGGAGGAGGTATAGGTCAATCTCGCTTATGTATGCTCTTATTGCAAAAACTGCACATCGGCGAGGTACAAGCAGGCTTATGGCCAAGCAATGTGCAAAACGCATGCAAGGAGGCGGGAGTATTTCTCTTATAAGCAATCACAAGAATAGTTCTAAGGTCTCTTACTTTAGAACTATTCTTTTTAGATGATTAATTAATATTTTTATCAAAATACTCAAAAACTTGCTCAATAATATGATGCATATCAAAGTACTTATACTGAGCTAATCTTCCACCAAAAATAACATTCTTTTCTTTTGCCGCAAGGGCTGCATATTCATTATAAAGTGAATTATTTTTCGCATCATTCACCGGATAATATGGCTCAGCATTATCACTCCATTCTGATGAGTACTCTTTTGTAATTATTGTATGAGGCTGATTACCAAACTCAAAATGCTTGTGTTCTATTACTCGTGTATATGGCACATCAATATCAGTATAATTAACTACTGCACACCCTTGATGGTTTGGAGAATCCAATCTTTCATTTTCAAACCTAAGCGTACGATACTCCAGCTTACCTAAACTGTAATTAAAATATTCATCAATTGCACCTGTATAAACTACTTTATCAGCTAAATTATCGAAGTGATTCTTATCGCTTAAATAATCAACATCAGTAATTATATCGGCACCTTCTAGCATTCTATCTATAAGAATATTATACCCTCCTTCCGGGATACCTTGATAACGATCATTAAAATAATTATTATCAAAAGTAAATCTTACAGGCAAGCGTTTAATGATAAATGCCGGTAATTCACAACATTTACGCCCCCATTGCTTCTGAGTATAGCCATTAATAAGAGTTTCATAAATGTCACGTCCAACTAGAGAGATTGCTTGTTCCTCCAGATTTGAAGCGGGCTGCGATAAAAATTCTGCCTGTTGCTGCTGAATCTTTGCAATTGCATCCTCAGGTGTTATGACACCCCAAAGTTGATAAAATGTATTCATATTAAAAGGCAGGTTATAAAGCTTTCCTTTATAATTTGCCATAGGTGAATTTATAAAATTATTAAACTCCACAAAAGAGTTTACATAATTCCACACTCTCTTATTAGATGTATGAAAGATATGAGCACCATACTTATGAACATTAATTCCATCTACATTTTCACAAAATAAATTCCCCCCAATATGTTTTCTCTTATCTATTACTAAACAGCTCTTGCCCTTAGCCATTGCCATTTGTGCAAATGTAGCCCCATAAAGTCCTGAGCCCACAATTAAATAATCATATTTTCCAGACATATTACATATTATTTAATTTTGATACCATTAACCTGAA
>CAZYQA010000454.1:0-1764 GCA_964649555.1 uncultured Muribaculaceae bacterium | reverse complement strand
TTGTATATATAGGTTTTGATGTAAATATAAAACATGCTATTACAATCAGGACATTTGTAAGTAGAAATAACACTCTGGAATTTCAAGCAGGAGCAGGAATAGTTGCTTTAAGTAATCCTAACACTGAATTAAAAGAGGTGAACAGCAAACTAGGAGCTTTATCAAAAGCAATTTCAATAACTAAATAGAGAAATTTATGAAAAAGATATTAATACTAGATAATTACGATTCGTTTACACATAATATTGCGCACATTATTAATGAATTTGATGTTGAATTAGAGATTCATAGAAATGATAAAATATCTCTAGAGGAGATAGAAAAATTTGACAAAATTCTACTCTCACCTGGCCCAGGGATACCATCAGAAGCAGGTATATTAATCCCTTTAATTGAAAGATACGCAAGCACAAAAAGCATTTTAGGGATTTGTCTTGGAGAGCAAGCAATTGCAGAAGTATTTGGCGCAAAACTAATAAATCTTAAAGAAGTATATCATGGTATAGAGTCTAAAATAAAAGTGATGAAACCTTGTCCACTTTTTAAGAATATGAGTGAAGAGTTTTCCGCGGGTAGATATCACTCATGGGTGGTAAGTAAAGAGAACTTCCCTGATTGCTTAGAAATTACTGCTGTAGATACAGAGAGTGACAGCATAATGGCTTTAAGACATAAAGAATATGATGTCAGAGGAGTACAATTTCACCCAGAATCAGTATTGACACCCGAAGGAAAAAGTATAATTGAAAATTGGATTAAGTTATGATTAAGTTTCTAAATAAGTTATTTGAATATGGTAATCTCTCTAAAGATGAATCAAGAGAATTGCTACATAATATAGCAGCTGGCAAATATAATGAGAGTCAAATTGCATCTCTAATAACAATATATCTAATGAGAAACATATCATTAGAAGAGCTTAAAGGATTTAAGGATGCACTGATGGATTTAAGAAATCCTGTAGATTTATCTGATTATGATGTGATAGATATTGTTGGAACAGGGGGAGATGGAAAAGATACATTTAATATCAGTACTTGCGCTTGTTTTGTTGTAGCCGGAGCAGGATATAAAGTTGTTAAACATGGTAATTATGGGAGCTCATCTATAAGTGGAGCTAGTAACCTCATTGAAAATTATGGAGTTAAATTTAGCACAGATATAAATAAGATTAAAGATTCAATTGAGAAATGCAATATGGCATATCTGCACGCTCCATTATTCAATCCAGCAATGAAAGCGGTTGCTAAAGTGAGGAAAGATCTTGGAGTGAGGAGTTTCTTCAATATATTAGGCCCCCTTGTGAACCCAGCAAAACCAAAATACCAAATGCTTGGGGTTTATAATTTACCATTATTAAGGTTATACAATTTCATCTATCAAGAATCTGATATTGAATACTCTGTAGTACATTCATTAGATGGGTATGATGAGATATCTCTCACAGATGAATTTAAGATATGCAATAAATATGGAGAAAAAATTTACTCTCCTCAATCTATAGGTATGGAAAAAATATCCCCTATTGATCTTGCACAAGGTAAGACTCAAGAGGCTGCTGTTAAAATCTTTAATGATGTTATTAATAATAATGCATCTACTGCGCAAACAAATTGCGTAATTGCAAATGCTGGGTTCGCTATAAAAACAATAAATCCTAATAAGGATATTAGTGAATGCATTTTAGAAGCAAAAGAATCTCTTTATTATGGAAAACTCCGGAGCCAGCAATGTTGAAACCCTGTACCGCATAGTTGACGGCAC
>CAZYQA010000453.1:0-1764 GCA_964649555.1 uncultured Muribaculaceae bacterium | reverse complement strand
ATAAATAAAATCCTATCAAACAATTTTAAAACAACTTGTTTGAGAAGGGTTTTATTTTTTTGCAGTAACTTGATGATTATATGATTATTATAAAAAAAGCAATGTCTATCTTTGTTAACAAAGATTAAAATAGACTCTATACTACTAATTGACAAGTATTTATTAAAACAGACTTCAGATAATAGATTATTGTTTTCAGAAAGAAAACGTGAAAAATAAAGAAAAACCTAGCGGTAACACCCAATCATAATACACTGAATAAAAAATGATTGAATATTATTTCTATAAATGATACAAGATAAAAGATTTATAATTACCTTTGCACAAGGCATATTAAACACACCGTCTCTTATTTCAGAGTACGGTTTTTTTTTGTCAAACTATAAACATATTTTGGAACCCTGCTGGATTTTCCTTTTTGCAATTCCAAGTACAACTTTATTTGCTCTATCCAGGTGGCTTTGAGCAAAAGAAGCTAGATAAATTCGGGTAGTTTGCTCACTACTATGCCCCAAACATTCACTAATAACAGCTGTTGAGACTCCCTTACTTTTTGCAATGCTCGCCCATGAATGACGTGATACATAAGATGATAGAGGTATTTTAAGCTTTAGCGACTCAGAAATAATTTTTAATTGTCTGTTAAACTTCCATAAAGCAGCAGTATGCTTGCCACTCCTAGAATTAGATTCTCTAAAAGGAAATAACCTTTCATTATCCCATGCATAACGTTTTATTATTTCATACATGCAACCCTCCAGAGTAACAGTCATATACTGTTTGGTTTTAGAGCGAAAATAGCTAAGTTTTCCATCTGATATATCACACCTTTTAAGATTATACAAATCAACAAAAGCAATACCTCTGCAATAAAAAGAAAATAGAAACATATCTCTGGCAAACATCAAATCGTTATTAGTTGTTTCATACGCAATGAGCTTTTCAATTATATTTTCATTTACAGCACGCTTAAGAGTTTTATCAACACCCATATACACCTCCCTAAATGGTTGCTTATCCTCACACAAACGCAATCTCAAAGCTTTTCTATATGTCGCTCTTAAAATTCGCATATAAAAAGAAGTAGTATTACGGCAAAGGCCTCTTGCTTGTAAATGATTCTCAAAATCAATAATTATATCTCTATCAATATGCGAAATATCTATATCAATTCCATTCCTGAAGTTAATAAATACCTTAAGTGCTCCTCTATAGATTTGGCCTGTCCTATATCTACCTTCTGCTTCTATCTGAGCAATACGCTTTCTCATAAAAGGAAAGAATAAGTAATTATTACGATTACCTGCAAACTCTTCTGCCAGATCCTTTACACAGTAATGCTCTTTTTTCTCAAAACGAGAGATAATTTTATCCAGACGCTCAATATCTGCATTTAATGCTTTTTGGAGACAATAAAGTTCTAAAGCTCTCTCCATATCATTGCTATCAATGATTACATGCTCTTTATTCTCATCCCACTCTTTAGGCTTCAATCGATATTTTGTTGTTACCGTACTCACTTTACGCTCGTGAATAATCCGAACAAAGAGTACTCCCATTCTCTGTTCTACTACTGATTTTCTTAATTTCACTTTAAATGTTGTCATAACTAATTTTACTATATCAAATAGCTTTTAAATTCATTACCCAAATCTCCTCTATCTTTATATACCAACTTTAATATTCGAAATCTATAATTTTTTATTATCAAATGCAATCACCCATAGAAACATATTTTTCTGCATCTTCCTTATTGTTAGCACC
>CAZYQA010000452.1:0-1764 GCA_964649555.1 uncultured Muribaculaceae bacterium | reverse complement strand
ACATATAATAATACAAAAGGGATAAGTATTGATACATAGGCCATCACTTTGAGAGTGAATAAGCTTGATGAACTATTATATAGCGTTAGCGAATCTTGTAAGTTTACCGTAGATGGGAAGTAAGCTGTGTTATTAAATGCAGCACATATTAAAATAGGCCATACTGCCAATACTACTCCAATTCCTGTAACATAAAAGCTCTTCTTACCAATTGCAGTTTGTTTTGCAAACATTCCGCAACCTAAGCCTACAAGCACGATTACCACTCCAATGAGTAAAATTATTAAAGGCCAAATCAATTCGATAAAATTGAAGAAGTATTTATATTTTACCGGAGATATAAATCCTGTTGCAGGATTCACTTCATATCCGGTCCTTAAGCATAATACTACTAAGAATAGAACAAATAATAGCACAAATGCTAATCCGTTTACCACTAACTGCAAATGAACCCTGTGGCTTAATGGAGCCGTATCATACATTCCACCTTTAGGATCGGCAATTTGCGCAGGTAGAGTATTTTGTATATATAAGAATCCAAGTGTTCTTGCTGCTAATAATACAACAAGACCTAATAGAATATTAAAAGGTTTTACTATCTGATCTAATCCAAGCCATCCGTTTGCCCAATACGAAACGGTAGGATTCTGAATATCGGTAATATTTGCAGTATTCATATAGTATGCTCCCCCTGAATAGAATGTTGCTACCGCTACACCTATAAGGAAAGTACCTAATAATCCGTTTAAGAATAAGAATACATCATAAGTACCTATTCCAAGCAGATTTTTACCTCTACTTCTGAATTCATAAGAGACTGCCTGAACTACAAATAGAAATAGTATAGATAACCATAACCAATATGCACCCCCAAAACTTGTTGAGTAAAACAATGGAAATGATGCAAATGCGGCACCTCCGAATACTACAAGTGTTGTGAATGTGATTTCCCATTTATGCCCCATTATAGTGAGGATAAAACGCTTCTCAGCCTCTGTCTTTGCCGTACCGAACAACATCGTCTGCCCCCCTTGCACAAACATCAGAAATACCAGCAAAGCTCCGAGTAGTGATACTAATGCCCACCAATATTGTTGTAATAAGTGTAATGCTTCCATAATATTAATAATTTATCCCTTCGGGGCCTTTCTTAATTTGATTAAACATAATCTTTAGCTCTGCTATCAATAATACTGTAAACAAAACAAAGAATATTATAATTGTAGTGACCACATTACCTGTTGATACACCCGAAGCAGATGCATTTACAGGCAATAACCCTTGGATAGCCCAAGGCTGACGGCCAACTTCGGATACTATCCAGCCACATTGAGAGCAAATATAAACCAAAGGTACACACAAAATACACAAGTATAAAAACCATTTGCTATTTTCAATATTGAATGTCCCTTTCTTTTGCTTATGCAAGAAGTATAAGGTAAGAATAAATAGAAGAAACAGTAAGCATCCTATATATACCATTATTCTAAACGCATAGAATGTTAATCCTATTGGAGGAATGCTTTGTTGCGGATCCGGAATATATGCATATCCGAAATATTCAAAGTTTTCTTTTAATGTTTGGCGAGTTAAATCCATTTTTGCAACATCTCCAACTTTTTTAGCCTCTTGAAACTCTTTCAATGCGTTAAGTGCTGTATTTCCTCTGTTTACCATTTCTTGGTATGGTAAAAATGTAACTTTCTCACCACTTGCATTAATATACTCTTTACCATATATCAAATCATTGATTCCCGGAACAAA
>CAZYQA010000451.1:0-1779 GCA_964649555.1 uncultured Muribaculaceae bacterium | reverse complement strand
CTTCAATAGGGGAAGAATCTCTTTTTTATCAATTGCTATGTTTATGTATATAAATAGCGTTTTATCTTTTGCGTTGCAGTCTTTTCAAAAGGAACTTGCTGCTCTGTAATTTCATTTATTTTAGAGGTTTTATTTACCCTGTCATTGATATATGCTAGCAGGTCTTTTTTTACTTTATCAAGCTTTTCTTGGAATGATACTATTACCTCTTCTCTAATCTTGGTTTGTTTCTCTTTTCTCACTTTCGGGTTTTTTACCTTGTACCCTTTATCTTCTCTCCATCTCTCGTATTTATCCACTAGCTGCTCATATTTGGCTGTAACTTGTTCGTATTTTTCTGTCAGATTTTTACGTATTTCTGCATCTACTTCTTTGAAGTCTATTAATGCCGCTATCTGATCGTAATTGAAATATACTTTTGCAACGAGTTTGTCTCCAACTTTTGTAACAAGGGATTCTAATACAAAGTCATTGTCATTAATAACAGATTCGATCTCTTCGGGGTATATGTTTTCACCATTTGCCCCTATTATCATATTGTCTACTCTTCCTTTGATGGAAAGATTCCCTTTTTTATCGAATGAGCCTAAGTCTTTTGTTCTGAACCATCCTCCGGGTAGAAAGGCAGCCTTTGTTTTTTCAGGATCGTTGTAGTACCCCAGCATTATGTTTGGCCCTTTTACTATCACTTCTCCTATTCCCTCTTCGTTTATGTTATTGAGCTTCATCTCCAGCCCGTATAGTTTTGGCCCTGTTGATTGGAATACCATATCATTTACTTGGCCTGCTATTAGTGGTGAGCACTCTGTAAGCCCATAGCCTATCCCATAAGGGAAGCCTGCGTCTCTAAGGAACTGCTCAACCATACTATCTAGTTTGGATCCTCCGATACCAAAAAATCTAAGCCTTCCACCAAACATTTCAAGCATCTTTTTACCTGCAGCCTTGTGTAGCAATCTTCTTATCGGTATTATAGAGTATAGCACTTGCATGATCCAGTTTTTGGTAAACATCGGCCTTACTTTATTTTTAAAGATTTTTTCAACTATTAAAGGCACGCTGCATATACATGTTGGTCTCACCTTTTTTAGTGCGGGCATTAGTAAGGATGGGGTTGGTGCTCCATCTAGGTAGTATACGGATGCTCCGTGCTTCATTGGATATAACATTCCTAGTGTACATTCATAAGCATGAGATAGCGGAAGAAACGATAAAAAGATATCTTTTTCATATATTGGAAACAGATGATAACATTGTTGTAAGTTTGATGTTATGTTTCCATGTGTAAGCATTACACCTTTTGATGAGCCTGATGTTCCTGATGTATATATAATTGATGCTATATCAGAAGCACGAGGAATTGCCGATTCAACGTATTCAGGATCTTCGTAATGATTTTCTCCTACAGATTTGTCTTGAGGAATTTTAAGCTCTTCCAAATCTTCCAGAGATATAATCAAGTCTAATTGATCTCTCACTTTATCTGATAGCTTATATATAAGCTTCTTTGATACTATTAAATATTTTGTTTGAGAATGCTCTAATATATTAGATATTTCAAATGCGGAAAAATCTGGAAGTAAAGGGATTACTATCCTGGATGTAGTAGTGATTGCTAAGTATGATGCAGGCCAATTTGGCATACTTCCACCTAGTAGAGCTACTTTCTCTCCAATCTCCACTCCATATTTATTTAATAATTTTATCAGTGAATTAACTCTTTCACCTAATAGTGCATAAGTAAGTGTTTCTCCACCGATTATGCTGTATGCTGTATTT
>CAZYQA010000450.1:0-1780 GCA_964649555.1 uncultured Muribaculaceae bacterium | reverse complement strand
ATTCTCTAGAAGATATATTAAATAATAATATAGAGTTTCCATACCAAAGTGAACGACCACTAGCTCTATTTAAGGACTACCTACAGAATGGTTTCTATCCTTTTTTTAATGAGCCTGGCTACTATATTCGTTTAAAGAGTGTTTTAAATCAGACTCTAGAGAATGATATCCCTAATTTCGCAGAAATGAATATCTCCACTGCACAGAAATTAAAAAAGTTACTTTACATAATAGCGCAGAGTGTACCATTTAAGCCAAACTTTTCTAAAATAGCTCGTGATTTAGAGGTTAGTAGAAACGACATTCCAAACCTAATGTTATTTTTAGAAAAAGCAGGAATTATTAACCAGCTCAGAGACGATACAAAAGGAATTAAATTATTAGGAAAGGTAGATAAAGTTTACCTAAGTAATACTAATCTAGCATACGCTATTTCTGACACAGCCCCCGAAATAGGAAATATCAGAGAGACAGTATTCTTAGCCCTAATGAAAACGACACAAGAAACTACTTCTTCATCTATTTCAGATTTTTCAATTAACAAATACACTTTCGAAGTAGGTGGAAAAGGAAAAGGTCAAAAACAAATCGAGGACATAGAAAATGCCTACATCGTTAAAGACGCCATAGAATACGGTCATCAAAACATTATCCCACTCTGGGCTTTTGGGCTTAGTTATTAAGGATGATAATACCCCCACTGCTGCTGAACGATGTTTTTTATTTCGTTCTTAAACCACTCTGGCGAAAGCACTTGAATCTCTGCCCCGAAAGAGAGTAATTCCTGACGAAAATCATAAATTGGCTTCAGATAATAGCTAAAAATAGTGTAGTCCTCCCCTTTTTCCAGCTCTTTCTGCGAGTGATGAAGCGGCAACGTTTCCAGATATTTGGCTTTATTGCCGAAGGCTTTAATTTTCACCTCCTCCGCCTTATACTCGTCTGAGGTGATGATTCCGAAGGAGTCCCTGAAATATTCCTGCGCGTCAAAATCTGATGGAAGAAGGAATTGCACCTCGGTGCAATACAAATTTTTAATCCTGTCCAATGCATAAATGGCTATGGACTCGTTTTTTGCACTATGTGCAATGAGGTACCACCTCTGACGAAAGACCTTCACGGCGTAGGGCTCCACTATGAAAGTGGCAGGGTGATTATGGTTAAAACTCTGATATGTTAGCTCTAGGCTTAGGACATCACGCATAGCCTCAATTATCTGAGTAAGAAAGCGTTGCCCACTCGGGATCTGCTCAAAAAGTATGCGATTCTTTAGTTTATGGCTCTCGTTAATGAGGTTATTGACCGAGAAAGTATTCACAAGCCACTGCCTAACACCACCACGCTCCATATCATCGGAATTTTCTATGAAATATTTATATCCATCACGCTTATCGCAGCAGATATCTATGCTAAACATCTGCTGGATAGCCTCTCGATGGTTATGAAATGTGCGTAAAGGAAGGTCCTCGCCACTATTATTTAGCGGTGAGATAGCCCATTTTTCAGAAATCTGTTCAAAGCTAATTTTTTTATATCTGTAAATTAAATCTACCAGCCAGATATAGCGATTAAATAACTGGGCGTGGCTCTCTTTAGATGATCTGCGTGTGTTGGGCATAAGTTTCTTTTTTAATTTCTACAAATGTAGTAATATATTATGCCAAATAATAGCATAGGCAGATTAATTTTGCTCAATTATCGGGATGAAGACTTCAATATATGCCTTTTCATCAGTGTAGTTAGATGTAAGCTACTATGGGATAATGAGCTTACATCTAAC
>CAZYQA010000449.1:0-1784 GCA_964649555.1 uncultured Muribaculaceae bacterium | reverse complement strand
TGCAGTTGCACCTGATTTACTAAAAGTAAATGGAGTAAAAGCTAACGCTTCAAGAACATCTTTAGGAAGATCTTGAGCTTTAGATTCGTCTACATCCCAAAAATCATAATATTTACCTGTAACTTGACCTTTTAATCTATCAATACTTCCTGAATAAGTTAAAAGTCCACCTACTGGGAATTCCTGAGTACCATTACCTGCGTGTTCTTGGTCTAAATAACGTTGAACTGCACTGTCATTTCTCATAGCAAAGTTAGGTAACTCTAATAAACTCTCCTCCGGAATATTAACAGAGATTTTATAAGTTTCATAAGTACCATCTTTTTTCTTTACTTTAAATGAACCTTCACTGTCATTTTGCATCTCAGGAAATTTAGGAGTAATAATGAAACTTTCTGTAACAACAGCATCACCAGCGCGCGTTGCAGGTGTAGCAACTGCTTCAGTTACTGTTAAAAACGGTGCATCAGCAACATCAATACTCTCAGCATCATAAACTGCCAATTTAAGATCGGTAGAAGCTGTTTTAACATCAAAACTTGCAGAATCTGCAGGTGTTGCAGCAGCTGTGAAATCTACAACACTTTCTTCTCCCATAATAGTTGCATTACCAACCATACCAGGTGAGAAAGAAATATCTCCTCCATCTACCTCATCTGTCCAATCTTCTGTAACTGAGCCCTCTACAGTAACTCCACCATCTTTCTTCTTAACAGTGTATTTGTAAGTCTTATTTGCCTCTATAGTTTTAATTGTTGTTGATACTCCCTCAAAGTTTATCTTTGTTAGGTTGGTAGATGGCAAAGTATAAATAACAATTGACTCTGATGGTTCTAAAGTTTTTCCCACTACAATCCCTGTTTTGTTTGTTGTTGTAGCATCCGTAGTAGTATTCATATAGCCTTCAAACTTAGTAGATACCTCTGAAAAACTAACTGCAACAGGTTGCGTAGAACCGTTTACAACAGTAATACGAGCTACTTTACGTGCTATATTTACTGTAGCAACTCCTGATGCTGCATTGCCTTGACCTGCAAAAGGTAAACTTGGCATATAACCCGGTGCCACTACTATTTTTGACATATCTTCATCCTTAACTGCAATACCGGAAGCATCAAAATTTGCTTTGTTTGCATATGGATCTGTCGTACCATCTTTGTGTAAAATAAATGGTGAACCCTCTACATTTGCTACAAAAGCTACCGAACCAACCATTGATGTTGAAACACCAACAGGAAGATCTATTAACATCTCTCCTGTTGCAAAGGAGTTCATCTTTTGAGTTACAAGTGTATCTCCGGTAGTACTAAATAATATTAGCTTTCCGTTTGATAAAGCCTTTTCTTCATCAGAAGCTACTCCTGTTGCCTTTGACTCTACAAGCTCAAAATCTGTTTTAAGATTTACTACAAACTTGTTGCTATTTGATGCCGGATCTTGGCCTTCGTTATCTTTGGTACAAGATGATAGCGCAAACGCTGTTAGCATCGAAAATAATAATAATTTTTTTGTTCTCATTTTTTGTAATTAATTTTAAGTAAATAAAAAAATTGTTTTGTTTATATATAAGGTGATTTAGTTTAATGAATTTAATTCTATTTCATCATCCCAATCTAAATTTGGAATTCCTATTGAAACCTCTAATTTTAAAGATGTATCTATTGTTATATCTATAACTACATTTTGCTCTTTGGCATTATTGAGATCGGAGAGATTAATTAGATTGCCAAGTTTTATTATTTCTCCTTTTACAATATTGTCTTCATAGATTGTCAGTGTTGACT
>CAZYQA010000448.1:0-1787 GCA_964649555.1 uncultured Muribaculaceae bacterium | reverse complement strand
CACCTCCAACTTGTAAAACAAAGGCAATAGTTAAAATTAAAAATCTTCTCATCCTATATTTATTAAAAATTTGGACGAGAAGATATGCAAAATTAATTCCAGAAAGTGATATAGCTTTTAGAAGATATACCCAAAACCAATATTCAGATATATTGGATACATATTGAATTTTACAGTCTTGAAATCTTTCTTAAATATATTATTTAATCCCCATGTGAGATCAGCGTTTACATTAAAATGGCTCAGTGCTTGCCACGAGGCTCCCAATTGAGCGCCCCACTGAAATTTTCTTAAGTTATCCGAAAAATTGTATGTAGCAATCTTACCATCTGTAAATACCAACTTATCACCTGTAGGATTTCCTTCTCTTAGATAACCATCAAAAACGTGCCCAGAGAAATCTCCAGAAAGTAAATAAGAAAAGTATGGGCCAAGTTTTAATCTCCATCTTGGAGATACAGAGTAGCCAAACATAATAGGGAGTGTAAGATATGAGTTATTAACTTTTGTTTTAACTCCACCGGTCCAGAATCCGCTTACCAACTCGCCACCTTCTCCAATTATTTGCATACCATAATTTTTTACGGTTGCACTTGTATTCATAGACTTTGTTTCAAATCGTAATCCAAGTATAATTCCGGTTTTTTTATTCTCCTTAAACCATTTTGAAACCTCTGCTCCAAATGCTATAGCTAAGCCCGGGCTGTATGAATCTATACTTCTTATCTCTCTAGGTAAAGGTAGAGGGGATGTGCCGCCAATATTGATACCAGCTTTTAATTCATATTCCAACCCGTGTAAATGTGACCAGATTGTTGTGGGAGTTCTCTCTACCTGAGCATAAGATTTGCTCCCTATCAACATCGCTATAATAATTACAATAAATAATTTTTTATTCATTACATTTTCTATTTAATATCGGAATATATAATTTCAACATCATCAACCATTAAAGTACTCCCTTCTGCACCATTAAATATATCACCCTCTTTACTTGATGTAAATATTATGGATATGCTATATTTTCCGGCAGATAGCTTTTCTTTGTCGATAGTCTTGCCATCTTTGTATATAAATGGAATCTCAAATTTCTTCCACTCATCACTCTCATCTCTATCAACTATTTGTGCAGATGCAACTATATTAGGGTGAGTTAATTGATTTGTGCCATCAAGATACTTGGTAGTTTCATCTGTTTCAAAGAACATTGCATATATATTAAAAGTATCGAATTTATCGCTTACTTCAACACCTTTTTCTTTATATACGCTCCCTTTCTTATATTTATAGTATCCTTGTAGCATTGTTGGTTTATAGGTAAAAGATCGCCCGAATTTAGTGGCTTTGAGCGGGTTACTTAAAGCGTTCAAAACATCAAATGTTCCAATAAAGAGATTACCGGCAGCCATAGGCATGCCAACCGAAGCTCCAAAACTTCCTGTAGATCTTGTTGTTAATTTAGCACATTTACCCGTTCTTCCGTCAGGAGATTGAACAGTTGGAAAATCTAATGGAGAGCTAGCTACACCTGTAATAGCAAATCCGGAGTTTCCACTTCCCCATTCCATCACAATTTTATTATTCTCCTTCTCAGCAAAGATATAATACTTTTTATTCCTTTTTACAGTATCCTCAAATTCGTATTTTGTGTTTAGCTCTGAATTTATGTAAGTTATAATATATTTTTTACTCCAATTATTATCTTCGGAAGTAACAATATATTCTTGAGGGACAGAGAAATCCCTTATTGTTTTGCCCGGAGGATTTATAGTAGCACCATTAGTGAG
>CAZYQA010000447.1:0-1788 GCA_964649555.1 uncultured Muribaculaceae bacterium | reverse complement strand
CTCTTTTTTAAAATTTTACTCTTATAATAAATTCACAATTATTAAAGATTCTGTAATGTGAATAGATAATTTTTTATTATATAAAGATACTACTCTTATGAATTTAAAGATATAAAAATAACAAACTTATGAAGCAGCTAAAAAAAGAGATGTTCTTTTCTCAACTTCAATCACTATTAAGCGCAGGACTAGATTTTAATAGATCATTTGAATTATTAATAGAATGTGAATATGATAAAAATATTTCCGCTTTACTCAAGCAGATTCATTCAACTGTATTGCAAGGGGATACATTATGGTATGCTTTACAAATTACCGGGCAGTTTAGTAGACTGGATTATGGCGTTATCCGAATAGGTGAAGAGACAGGGCAACTTACGAAAACGCTTTCTTTTCTTTCTGAGTATTATAATAAGCAGATTGCTCGTAAAAAAATGATTACATCTGCTCTTAGCTACCCCCTTATTATTATATTAACAGCGTTGTTGGTAGTAGTTTTTATGGTCTTGTTTGTTGTCCCCATGTTTGAACAAGTATATACAAGAATGGGTAGTGAACTCCCTCAGCTAACACTTTATATTATTACTCTTTCTAAGATATTACCAACTCTATTTCTTATATTTTTTTTTATAATCGGAGCACTTTCTGTAATCATATATATAAATAGGAATAATGAATTTATTCAAAAAAAATGTTCAGAAATTCTACTAAATCTCCCATTAATTGGGATAATTATAAAGTTAAATTACCAATGTAGCTTCTGTAAATTATTGCATTTGCTTACCGTTTCCGGAGTCCCGTTACTACACGGTGTTGAGTTACTGAGTGAGATTATAACTTTCTATCATTACAAATATTCGTTTATAGAAATAACAAGCTCTTTAGAGAGAGGAGAATCTTTTGCTTATGCAATGGAAAAGGTAAAAAGATTATATAGCAAAAAATTGCTTATGCTTTTAAAGGTTGGCGAGGAGAGTAATAAATTGCCATTTATGCTTAATCGGCAGGGTGAGGAATTATCTGCACAACTAGAGTATAAACTAAAACTTCTTGGTACAATGTTAGAGCCAATTTTAATTATTCTTATAGGACTATTTGTAGCAATAATCTTAATAGCGATGTATTTGCCTATGTTCAAATTAGGAGGGGTAATTCAGTAAATTATATTTTATGAGATTGAGAGAGATTTGTATTTTTTAACATTCTGTTTATCAGTTGTTTGAAATGGTGATACTTAGTCAAAAAGAGATTTGGGGAGAGAGATAAATTCATAGTTTTATGGGTGAAATGTACCATTTTTAATCAACTAAAAACTTAATTATTATGAGGAAAAAAAAGCTCTTTTTAAAATTAACTTTGATTCTATTGCTGCAAATAGTAATAGTAATCAAATCCTATGCTCAACTCTCTATGGAAAGACAATCGCAAGAAATTGTTTTGCCTAATACTCAAACTTATGACTTTATAAGATATGGGACAGTTGGAGCATCTTTATATACGGGTACTGTAAATTATTCAATTCCTATATATACTTATAAGGATAATGATTTTGAGCTACCTATATCATTGGATTATGCTTCAAATGGGTATAAACCAAATTCCAGGGGTGGAGATGTAGGAGTTGGTTGGACTCTCAATGCAGGTGGTTGTATTACTAGAGAGGTTCGGGGGATACCAGATGAAAAAATAGAATTTATTGATTCTCCGCATCAATTTAAGGTAAATCTAAGAGGATTTATATCATTATATGAATCTAGTATTAGTGAAAGCAATATTGCAATTGATGTT
>CAZYQA010000446.1:0-1794 GCA_964649555.1 uncultured Muribaculaceae bacterium | reverse complement strand
CTCACATTATGAGAACTTTCCATTTGAGATACCCAAAAACTGGGTATGGAGTCAATTAGAAGATGTTTTGGATTATGAACAACCGACTGAGTATATTGTGCAAACCACGAACTACTCAGATTTATATCAAACACCAGTATTAACTGCTGGAAAATCATTTATCATTGGATATACAAACGAGACAAAGGGTATTTATAGAAAAACACCAGCTCTAATCTTTGATGACTTCACGACAGAATCCAAATATGTGGATTTTGAGTTTAAAGTAAAATCGTCTGCGATGAAAATACTCAAAGCAAATAGTAATGTAAATTTGCGCTATGTTTTTTATTACATGAGTATTACAAAGTTGTTAGGGTATTCTCACAAAAGATATTGGATTTCTGAATACTCTAAACTGTATATGCCTATTCCACCCTATAAAGAACAGGGTAGAATAGTTTCTGAAATTGATAGGATTTTTAATATACTTGATAGAATAACAGATGAATTATAAGCTCATCAGTACACTATCAATATCTTTGAAAATAAGCTTTATTTGAGATGAGATGCGGATTTGGTCATTTATAGGCGGTAATGGTATCTTTAGATTTCCTAAGATTACAGAATTTATGTTTGCTATATTAGTTGTTTGTGTAGATTCAGTCATAAATATGCCTTTGTCAAAATAACATCGTAATAGATAAAAAAGGTATTTAGATTCTATCTCTTTTGCACGTATATTGAGCAGGAATCCACCAAATGTCATGCTCTGTTCAATATTTTGCACATAAGAAGTCTTTCCTACCAACTCCCTTGAATTGGCAGAAGACATTATAATATCTCCATTTCGTACAAACTTATCACTATTGTTTTTTATGTAAATAGGGTCAATGTACCACAAATCTTCAAGTTCTAATTGCTCCTGTACATTAGCTGTTCTTACGCATGGGAGCAAATATTTTTCCTTATACGTCCTTTTTGCAGATGATGGAAAAGTGATGCCTCTTTCAAAATTACAAATATCTGAAAGCAGACACCAACACCAATTTGAAGGCACATCCCAGCCGAAGTTCTCATAATGTGAGTTATCAGATATATTTTTAGCCTTCTTTTTGCTCTCTGGGTGTTCTGCTTTTATGCGTTCGAGCAATACAGAGGCAGGTTCATCATTTGGGTCTTGAGGAACGAGTTTGCCTTTAATTGCGAGGTTGAGAATTTTGGATTTAGTTTGTTTAATGTATTTATTTAATGAGCTCTTATTCTCTTCTAAGGTTGCAATAGATGAGAAAAGATTCTGTATTTCAAATACAAGGCGAGACTGTTCTTGCGAAGAAGGCACAGGGATGAGAAAATTCGCTAGTTTTTGTGCGTTAATATTTGACTGATTTACTCCGTCCGTTTTGACAGATTGACAATAATCTTTCTCATATCCACTATTCATCAGATAATTTACATACTCCAGATTTAGAAGAATTGGTCTAAAACGAATTATATATCCTGCATAAATAGCTGGAATATCTCCTCTATAAATAGCCGTTTTTCCAACCCATTCACTACTGTTAGTCCTATTGAAAAGCAAATCACCTGATAATAAGACATATTTTTCAATATCGCTTTCATTTGAAGTAAAAACCAAGTCATCATAACATAATTCTCCCAAAGGCAGAATATTACCCATTCTTAATACCGCAACTTCACCTTCAGACTGTGATTTTTCAGAAGTTCCATATTGCAACGATGGGCATAAACTTCCCAACCGGCACCACTCCCAACTCTCAGGTATCTCAAACGGTATCTCCTCGTCGATGCATT
>CAZYQA010000445.1:0-1809 GCA_964649555.1 uncultured Muribaculaceae bacterium | reverse complement strand
ATATGTTACCATTTAAGAGTAAATTTCTTCTGTTCCCATATTGGGCTATATTAAAATTAAGACACTTTTTATATAATAAGAATATAAAAAAAGGTGTCTCTTTTGATATACCTGTTATTTGTGTTGGAAATATTACGGTTGGTGGAACAGGAAAGACGCCTCATACAGAGATGATTGTAAGGTTGCTTAAAGAGGATAAGAATGTGGCAGTTTTATCTAGGGGCTATAAGCGTAAGACAAAGGGTTTTAGGATAGTTGAAGTTGATGATATTTTTGAGAATGTAGGTGATGAGCCATTGCAGATAAAGCAAAAGTTTCCTGATGTTTTGGTTGCGGTTTGTGCCTCTAGAAAAGAGGGTATAGAGAGGTTGTTATCATCGAGTAATAAGCCTGATGTTATAATTCTGGATGATGCTTTTCAGCATAGAAAAGTAAAACCTTCTCATTCGGTTGTTTTGATGAATTATAATAAACCTATTTTTGGAGATAATCTTTTACCTATCGGAGATCTTAGGGATTTGCCTGAGCAGATTAAGCGAGCAGATAGTGTGATTATTACAAAATCGCCTCTGTTTGGGGAAGTTGATGGCGTTATCTTTGAGCAGGAGGCTCTAAAAGAGATAGGAGCGATAGAGGATTATTGGTTGAAAAATCTTAAAATTACCGAGCATCAGCGTTTGTATTTCTCAATTATAACCTATGGAGAGCCTAAGCCGGTATTTATTACAGAGGCAGATAACAGATATATTTATTCTAATAGTGCTGTTTGTTTTACGGGGATAGCTAATGATAAGGAATTCAGAGATTATGTATCTGGTAAGCATAAAGTATCGGAGTTCTTAAAATTTGCCGATCATAAAGATTTTTCGGAAGGTGATATATCATCTGTATCTCAAATGGCAAAAAAATATCCCACTTCTGTTATCTTTACAACGGAAAAAGATAGTAAACGATTAGTTAATAATAAATATGTCTCAAAAGAGGTAAAAAGACGTCTGTTTTATTTACCTATTCAGGTGAAAATTATCCCAGAATGTAATGAGCAGGATTTTATAAAAAGATTGGGGGTTTGATAAATAATTCAAATACTAAAAAAATAGTTTTTGATACGCTATTTACTGAAAATTATTCCTCTTTGGTTAGCTTTATTAACTCGTATGTGAATAATAGAGATGAGTCTTTAGATATTGTGCAAAATGCGTTTGTGAAGCTATGGGAGCAAGGTGATTTTTCAAAGGATAAGTGTGCCCTCAAATCATTTTTATATACGGTCGCAAAAAATTATGCTTTTGATCTGATTAAGCATAGAAAGGTGAAAATGGAGTTTGCCGATAATCAAGTGAAGAATTACAAATTGATTGAGCAGGATATTACATTGGAGGCTTTGCGCAATTTCAATTCTAATTATGAAAAAAAAATCAAGAGAGATAAGGTAAGAAGTCTTATACTGAAATTGCCATTCAGTGATAGGAAGATCTTTATCATGAGTAAGTATAATAATCTTACAAATAATGAGATAGCCGATATTCTTAATATTTCGCCAAAGACTGTTGAGAAAAGAATTAAGCTGTCGTTATTATTTATCCGAGAGAGGATAGTGGTATTAATTTTCTAAAATTTCATTAAAAGTGTAGGGTTGTTGATTTTTCAATCGTATTATTATTGAACAATCACAATACTTAGCTTATGAAAGGAAAAATTTTTGACTACTGTTTAGGTAGATTAAGTGAGAAGGAAACAGAAGAGGTAATAAACTATATCTATTCCACCCAGAAAGGTTTAAATGAATATATTGAGATTAAAAACTTT
>CAZYQA010000444.1:0-1825 GCA_964649555.1 uncultured Muribaculaceae bacterium | reverse complement strand
CTAACATTTCCAAACGATAACATAGAGGCATAATATGGGACAGACATTAACAGAAATAGCACAAACGCTTAAAGATGCTAATAAAAAAGTGCAGCTAATCTATGCCTTCAATGGTACTGGAAAAACACGACTATCACGTGAGTTTAAAGAGTTAATTGCCCCTAAAAACATAGAGACAGTGGCAGATGAAGAGGAAAATGAATCAGTAGGTAAAATTCTATACTACAATGCCTTTACCGAAGACTTGTTCTATTGGGATAATGATTTGGAGGCTGTCTCTGATTTAGATGCAATACGCAAACTAAAAATACATCCAAACAACTTTACTGATTGGGTGCTTGCAGAACAAGGACAGGATGCGAATATAGTAGCCCACTTTCAGCGTTATACAAACGACAAACTAACACCTCGTTTTAATGAGCAATATAATGAAATAACCTTCTCTGTTGATGGTGGTAATGATGGAAATATTGAGAATGTAAAAATCTCAAAAGGGGAAGAAAGTTGTTTAATCTGGTGCATATTTTACAGCCTGTTGAAACAAGTTGTTGAAGTTTTGAACCAACCTGAACCAGCGGAACGAGAAACGAATAGATTTAACGATTTGGAGTATGTTTTTATAGACGACCCTGTCAGCTCATTAGATGATAATCACTTGATTGAGTTAGCAGTTAATATTGCAGAATTAATAAAATCAAGCCCTTTAAATTTGCATTACATCATAACAACACATAATCCACTATTCATTAATGTGTTAATCAATGAAATTGGAAATAAAATTTGTTATATGCTTGACAGGCAAGATGACGGCACTTATGAGCTAAAAGAGAAGATAGGTGATTCTAACAAAAGCTTCTCCTACCATCTCTATTTAAAACATATAATTGAAGAAGCGATTACAACAAATAGCATTCAAAAATATCACTTCATACTATTACGGAACCTTTATGAGAAAACGGCAAATTTCTTAGGGTATCCGCAATGGTCTAAATTGTTGCCTGATGACAAAAAAGTCTACTACAATAGGATAATTCAATTCACAAGTCACTCGACATTGTCAAATGAGGTGGTGCCAGATCCTACGGAGCCAGAAAAGCAGGTTATAAAATTTTTATTAGATCACCTTGTTGATAACAACTATTATAAAGAAGAACAAAATGACACAGTATAAAACCATAGCAGAATCGAAAAACTTCATAGTTCTTGATGATTATGCCAAGTATTCAATGGTGAGTGAGCCTCCTGTTGGTTATCAAACGGAATTTGCCCTTGAGCGTGAGTTTATACAGGATCTAATCAATCAAGGCTATGAGAATCCCACGTTAAAGAGTGCTGAAGCGATGCTTGCTAACGCAAGAACACAGCTTCAGGCGCTTAACAATATGGTGTTTAGTGATAGCGAATGGGCTCGTTATGTAGAAGAGTACTTGGATAAACCAAGCGACAACCTCGTAGAGAAGACAAGAAAAATACACGATAACTACATCTATGACTTCGTTTTTGATGATGGGCACATCCAAAACATCTACTTAGTGGACAAAAAGGATGTTACTCGTAATAAATTACAGGTAATATCACAATTTGAGCAAACGGGAACGCACGCCAATCGGTATGATGTTACCATATTGGTCAACGGGTTGCCATTGGTGCAAATTGAGTTAAAAAAGCGTGGCGTAGCTATTCGTGAAGCCTTTAATCAAGTGCATCGCTACACAAAAGAGAGTTTTAATAAAGAAAATTCTCTATTTAAGTACCTGCAAATCTTCGTTATCTCGAACGGAACAGATAGCCGTTATTTTGCAAATACTGTAGAGCGAAATAAAAA
>CAZYQA010000443.1:0-1845 GCA_964649555.1 uncultured Muribaculaceae bacterium | reverse complement strand
TGCATAATGTTGTTTGTTTTTAGCATTAGGCATTCTCTGCTGAAAGATAAGAAAGAGTGTTTCGCTTGCCATTTGCCCTCGTAAAAGTATCTGTGGCGATAACCCAAACTTTTGGAGCCTCTGCTCTATATCCTCAAGTGATTCCGATAGATTTGAACCATCATAGGGTAATAAATAGTGTAATATACTCTTGGTTTCGCTCTCTTTCGGAAATAGCAAAATTGAAGATAACTTATGTTTGTATCTGATAATTGCAGCATAAGTAAGCCATATCAACAACGTAACAATTTCATTTGTAAGCCAGATCCACCATATCGCACCCGCATTAAAGAAGTGGGTTACAAGATATGCTATTACTGTTATGCCTATCAAATCATGCACAAGGATAATCAAGAAAGCAATTTTGTATTTTCGAGAGGCCTGATACTGCGTAATCATCAGAGTGTTGATAGTATGTAATGGAATCATTGCAACAAATAACAACATCCCCAGCCTACACTGAGAGAGATATGATTGATAATCTAAATTAAACAACGTATAAATCCACTTCTGCTCAAAATATAAAAATAACATTACGCCACCACCCAAAGCTATGCTTATTATTAATGTTTTACGCAATAAAATGCGGATAATTGCATACTCTTTATCCCCATAGTATGCAGATACTAAAGGTGCCAGATATACCTTTGCACCGGTGTATATATTTGAGAAGAAATTACGGCAAGTATATAATATATAATAGATAGAGAGTGTCGTTAAAGGATATGTAGCAGCTAAATTTCTATTTACAAACAAGAGCCCTACAGCGGTAAAAATACTCTTTAATACAGTAACTGACATTTGTGCAGCAACCTCTTTGATATTAGCTGCAGAGGGAACTGTGAAATTGATTTTGATAGAACACTTTGGAGATTTGAAATGATAAAGTAGAATCAATATTTTCACTATCTCAGCAACAAAATAAGCTATTGCAGCCCCCTCAATACTCATCTTGCAGACTCCAATCAAGAATAAATCCAACATGATATTGACTATATTGTATATCCAAAGCGAATATGATGCGAGCTTGGGATTATTATCGGCATGTACAAAATAGAACAATACATTAGAGATTACCATTGGAGGTATTACCCAAATCATCCATTGTCCATAATTTGACACCTCCGAGATATTCAGCGATGTAGCTCCCAATAAATAAAAAAAGTTATCTCCCCAGAGAGTTAAAATAAGGGCTGTGATCAAGGATAATGACAGCGTAACAAATAAAGTATCACTAAAGATCTTTTCGGCACCACTCTCATTAGCTCCTTTTTGCCTTGAAAAACAATTTACAGCAGCTGTCCCTATGCCTGTATGGATTGCTTCGGCAAAAAAAAGTAGAGGAAAAAACAGATTAATAACAACAATGGCAGATGCGCCGAAATAGTAGGTTACAATCAGCGAATCTATAATCATAGGGAGTGCAAGTAAAATATACGACACAATAGATAGAGCTGCATATTTTGATAAATTCACCCCAACTATATAATTTGCGGCATCTATTGATTTCTGTTTTTCTTGCTGAAGCATAAATATAAGTATACTTAAAATCTTTTAAAGTTAATATTAAAATCTCATAGCTACAAAAAAGAGTATCGCTCTTTATTATCATTAACAAATATGCAAATTGTAACATAATAAGAGAGTAGTTGAAAATGGTTCTTAAAACTATGCTGTTGATATATGCTATTGTACCAAATCAAACTCTTTTAGATTTTAAACTCTAATTTTTCATTTTTTGCGTTTGCTCAATATGATACATATTTATACCATAACGAACCCACACAAAATGAGAGCAAAGGCAAA
>CAZYQA010000442.1:0-1846 GCA_964649555.1 uncultured Muribaculaceae bacterium | reverse complement strand
TTTTCCGAGATTTTTGAAATTCGGATCTAGTTTATCAATTCCTACAGCAAATAATTGCAATGTTTTTAATCTGGTAAGAGTGCTTAAACTCTCCCCTGTTGATATACTTTTTAGAAGGGTATTAGTATTACTTCTTATCATTAAATTTTCAACAGCTGTTAAATATATAAGCTCATAAGGTAATTCATGGTCTATTTTTATGCTAGAGAATATAGCTGATTTTACCCTACCTATATCTTCTGGCCTAACTCCTTCATGTGATTCTTCCCATAAAATAATACCTTCCCAATTGTGCATTTTTTCTGCAGGGTCAAATCCACGAAATATATTAAATGCTTTTGCACAAGCTAAAATCGCTAATGAGTCACCGGCTCTTGTAGGCTCAAATGCTTGTGCCGCATTTTGTTTTAAATATAAAGTGTCATATTTAGCTAAAGGTAAACTAGATGGTACAGGTTTAATACTATAATATAGCTCACGCTCTTGAGGTCTCGAATTTGGGCTCCAATTAATTTTCAAATTAACTATGCGAGGTCTATAACCTTTATTGAGTTTATTCGGAATATTTTCCAATTCATATTTTATCCAATTTGCTCCTCTATCAGAAGATGTTAATGCAAGAGGGATATTTGTTTTAATTTTAACATCAATATATCTTTTATCTGCATCATCCGTCCCCGGGAAAATGATCTCGTTACTCTCTAAAATTTCAAACCCTTTTTCGTATCCTTTTTGAGTTATATTGATATCTTTAGGGGTAGCTTCGTCATCACTTACAACTTGGATTAGCGCACTACGGGATTCAT
This sequence comes from uncultured Muribaculaceae bacterium, assembly GCA_964649555.1. Classification (GTDB taxonomy): domain Bacteria; phylum Bacteroidota; class Bacteroidia; order Bacteroidales; family UBA932; genus Egerieousia. The sequence goes on along the minus strand of CAZYQA010000442.1, from coordinate 1,040 downwards.
CTGCCAATAAAGTAGAGTCAATCACCATAGTACAAACCGTAGCGCCTTCGCCATATATTGGCGTAACCTTTATCCAAGGTTCGTCATTCATTATTGCCCATTTCCCTTGAGAATTTATCTTAAAAGAAATAGTATCTCCATTGGGATCAATATCTTGGGTAATATCTTCTATATCAACTATAAACTGCTTGTCATTTACTTTCTCATCCTTTTTACATGAATTAAGAGAGAGCATTAATGTGCAAGCACAAATTATTATTATCCTTAATTGTTTCATATAATTATCAGTTATATAGTCATGAGTTTAGGTGTAAAGCGTCACATCCTCTCTTATCTTGCGATGGGCTATAGAGTAAGAAAAAACGATTAGCTTTAATATATGGACAGATTTTAGTTAAATCTATTACGATATTGTGATTTTCAGAAATATCCAATACCCATATATTTGGTGATATTTCATCATCAACTAATCTTATATCATTATCGGCCAAGTAAAGATTTCTCATACCTAAATGTGCTGATATTCCTTTTGGCCATTCTCTCATACATTTATTACCATTCTCATCTCTTTGTCCATTAAACATATACACAGCTAGAGAGGGTAAATTCAATGGGGAAAACATGAATTTGTTGAATCTGTTGTAGCTTAATTGAAGCCCCGATAAATATGGTAGGTTAAGCCTATTAAAGCTCGACGGGAGTGCTCTTAATCTGTTTGAAGATAAATCCAGTGCTGTTAAGTAAAATGTTTTAGGACCTTCCAGAGCTTCAGCGCGAATTGTGTCAATCATATTACCTTGAAGTTGTAAGAAGCTTATTTTTGAGCATTTATCATTATCTGGGTATATCTCTAGAGGAAATTCTGTAAATTTATTATAAGCTAAATTTAATATCTCTACATTAATGCCTTTCCAGTTTGCTCCATTCTCGAATCTTGAAATATTATTATTTGCTAAATTAATATTTGCTACTTTATTTATAGAGTTACCTAAAAATATATCTGGAACCTCCTCAAATCTATTATTTGATAAACCTACATA
>CAZYQA010000441.1:0-1862 GCA_964649555.1 uncultured Muribaculaceae bacterium | reverse complement strand
TTGTAATGGAGGGAACCACCGATGATGTAAGCACACAAAACTTACTTAAAGAGAACGTATTTATTAGAGACTTTTTTGATATATAGAATATGCAAAACAAACACCCATTTATATTTGAAATTGACAATTGCTTAGTATCATCCGATATTCTTACTGAGCACTTTGCGTGTGATTACGAAACTTGCCAAGGCTGTTGCTGCATCATTGGTGATAGTGGCGCTCCAGTAGAAAAAGAGGAGGCTATGGAGTTTGAAAAAGAATATAAAAACTACAAAAAATATATGACTCCCGAAGGTATGGATGCTATTAGCAAACAAGGGTATAGTGTGATTGATACTGATGGCGATCTTGTAACCCCTTTAGTTAATTGCGAGGAGTGTGCATATACAAATTTCGACAAGGATATGAACTGCTTATGCGCAGTAGAGAAAGCATATTTTGCAGGTGAGAGCAAATTCCGCAAACCAATCTCTTGCTGGCTTTACCCGATAAGAGTATCAGAGTTCTCAAACGGCACTAAAGCACTCAACCTTCACAGATGGAGCATCTGCACTTGCGCATTTGAGAAGGGTAAAAGAGAGAAAATTCCTGTATATAAATTTTTGAAAGACCCGATTATATTTAAATTTGGAGAAGAGTTTTATAATGCCCTTGAAGAGGCAGCTAAAAGTTTAGAGGAGTAAACTTGTGTAATTAAATAATTTAGGCTATATTAGCTACTGATTGTAACCGAACTTAAGTTTAGATGTTAAATCTAATTAGAAAAACTATTTAATCATTTGTATTACTTTAGTTATCATATTGCCTGAAAGCTGAGCATATAAAGGGCAAAGTTATTATTAAAGGTAGCATTGATAGCTAGTAGTTACTTGTTTTTAGTTGCAAACACTAGGTAATGCCATAAATTTAAATTGTCCACAATATGAAAACCTTCTTAAAAATCACTATTTTAGCTCTTATTACACTCTCTATTATTAGATGCAATAATACTACTCCCTCCGGCAATTCTTTTGAACTTCCCAATCAAGAGAATATAGAGTATTCAACAATATATAATGATATAGCTACAAGATATGTATTAGGGCTATATATTAAAGACTCACATTTAATAATTAGAGGAAACAATCAAGAGAATTTATTCTTTGTACATGATAAAAATACCGGTAATAAAATCCAAGATTTCTGTGCCATAGGCAGGGGACCTTTTGAAGCAGTAGCTCCGGGATATTTTGAATACACAAAAGATAGTTCTATCATTACTGACTCTAATTTTAAAAAGGCTATATTTTTCAATACGAAAGACATGATAGCTGGCAAAGCAAATTTTTACAGAGAAAAAGTGTATCCTTTCCCAGAATATAGAACTCAATTAATGACCAGGGTATTAATTCATTTGAGAGATAATAAATTTCTTGTTTCAGGGCCATTTCTCACAGATGACAGATTTTATATAATCTCAAACCCACTAAAAGATGACTACGCTATAGAGAGCGTATATAATGAATACCCGGAAATTATTGATACTCCTGAAAGTAACATAGAAAACAGATTAATAGTAAACTACAATAAGAATATTGCTCTCAGCCCCGATAAATCTAAGATGGTATATCTTAGCGGAATTGGAGCGTTTGGAGAGGTGTTTAATATCGATGGTAACACTATAAATAGAAGTGTATTTAAGTGCTTATCTAAGCCGGAGAACTATGATGTAATAAACGATAAATTTATCAACCCCCAAATAGGAGCTATTACTATTGGCTTCGGAGATATAATTACAACGGATAAATATATATATGCAATATACTATAATGAAGAATATGAAACTGCTGGGAACAATAACAATACCATAATTGTTTTTGATT
>CAZYQA010000440.1:0-1876 GCA_964649555.1 uncultured Muribaculaceae bacterium | reverse complement strand
ATACTGATTAACACAGCTGATATTAGATCTCATTTAAAAAATAACCTCATAAACAAACTAAATCATAATCAGTATCATTGATACCATAAAATTTTACTATAATTTATCTATCCCAAAAATATAGACGAGGATTATTTGCTGAGTTAAGCAAAGATTTATCTCTAATAGGTAAGTCATTAAACTGTCTTATGGCGGGAACTATATACCCTACCCAGTTACCTTGAGTCATATCACTTGCATGACTATATCCTAGGCAGTGAGCTTGTTCATGAGCAAACACGCCATAGGCCCCCCAGTAATCATAATGATTAATCCAATGATTTTCTGTTATCCCCAAAGTACGACCTCCTCCTAATCCAGCAACATTTGTTACTACACCAATATTGTATCCGGATGATTTATTAAAAGATTGTCTTAGTGCAACTTGATCAATAGGCTTACCATTATTATCTTTTATTACATATTTTGCTGCATGATTCCAGAACTTTTCCTGAGAATATCCGTATGCTAAATTAATAAGTAACACTATTGCCTCTCTAGCATGCACAGGTCTAATTCCTAACCAATTACCAGCAGCCCCCTGCTTCCCAGGCTTAGTTGGATCTGCTCCAAATAAATTGAATTGAATTCGCCAAGTAGGCATAATTGTCAAAAGTTTTTTCCAATATGGGTCTTCTGATTCTATTTCGTACTTAGCACTTTTAAGAGCATCTAAAGAGCTCGAATTAATTTCAATATTATATCCTCCCCTAGTAGTAAGCATATACCCACCTGACACAGGTATATCAAAAGACAAATCAGCAAATCCGGCTAATGTATCAGCTTTAAATATTAGTACATCATCTACAAATAAAGGAGATTTAGCCCATACCGATATGCCTTCTATCTGTTGAGGAGAATAAGATCGTAATGTGAACTTATTATCAGCTGTAGTCTTTATTTGTACTAGTTCATTAATATAAAAATTACGATGAGTAGGATTAGCATAAATTGTATGGTGCTCATTGTCTTGCAATATTCTTGGCCTACCTATCTCCACAAAGGAACTATGCGGCATCCAAGCAATAAACATTTTAGCTAAAGGATGATTATCCAAGTGAGACTTTACAATACCTCTTGCGCCAGATATAAACTCAATATGAGTCTTATACTCCAACTGTATATTACTTTCCTGATTATGATCTGAACTGCTAATATTAAATAGCAAACTTACTTTACTCCCATTATCAGATGGCATTGCATAAAATTCTGTAGCCTTACCAATATTATATTCTTGGGTAGATAATGGAAGTGGTGCATAAAAAATACCATCAGCACTCATTTTTGAATATACATTAGATATTGAATTTGCAGCACTTACAGATGTAGATTTTATACCTTTGAGGACATAAGGATTTACATTACTATTATCTATTTTAATTGCAGATAATATGCTTGAAATAGTAATATCAATATTCACATTTACACTACTGCCATCAACCTCAAAAGTTTTAGTTCCAAAATATAAGTGATGATTATTTTTAAATGTTACTACATTAGATTCGTTAAAGTCAACCAAATTATCTGTTATAGTACTAATATTTTTATTTACCACCAGCCCCTGTGATTCTAATAGCTCATCATAAAGCAAACATATTAATTTATATTTTCCAACGTTTATTGGTTCCAATATAAGTAGCTCCTTTTGAGGATCGTATTTGGAATTCTGAATTGTTATTGACTGATTCTGAACTGCAAGAGACAAGTGGTTCTCCGTCACATTGGAGTACGTTTGGATATTTTGGACGGGTGAATTATAATTTTAAGAATAGATACCTTTTTGAATTTAATGTCCGGCGTGATGGAGCTTCCAAGTTTAGGAAAGATTGCCGTTGGG
>CAZYQA010000439.1:0-1878 GCA_964649555.1 uncultured Muribaculaceae bacterium | reverse complement strand
TATTTAATTCATTTATTAATAAATGTTTATTAGTACTTTTTAAAGACTAAACAAGAATTGTGACCACCAAAGCCAAAAGTGTTGTTAATAGCAATTTTAACATCTCTTTTTTGCGGATGATTTAGAGTCAGATTTAATCTGTAATCAATCTCCGGATCTTCCTCTTTAAAGTTAATAGTAGGAGGAATTATTCCATTACATAACGCGCTAATACAAGCTAACGATTCAACTGCACCGGCAGCACCTAAAAGGTGACCCGTCATTGATTTAGTTGAACTGATATTAAGATTATAAGAATGGTCGCCAAAAACAGCCTTTATTGCTTTTAATTCAGCTATATCGCCAAGTGGGGTTGATGTACCGTGTACATTAATATAGTCAACCTCTTCTGGTTGAACTCCTGCTTCCGCAAGAGCAAGTTTCATAACTTGAATAGCTCCATGACCCTCGGGATGTGGGGCGGTAATATGATGAGCATCTGCTGTCATAGCAGTGCCACCTACCTCTGCATATATTTTAGCTCCCCTTGCAATAGCATGCTCATATTCTTCAAATACAAGTATGCCGGATCCTTCACCCATAACAAATCCATCTCTTGTTTTATCAAAAGGGCGGCTTGCAGTAAGGTATTCGTCATTATTGGTGGAAAGAGCTTGAGCGGAATTGAATCCTCCAATGCTTGGAATAGTAATACCTGCTTCAGATCCGCCTGTTATTATAACATCAGCTTTACCTAAACGGATAAGATCAAAAGCATTTCCCATAGCGTGAGAAGATGATGCGCACGCCGAAACGGCAGCAAAATTAGGTCCCATAAAGCCATATTTGATTGAAATCATTCCGGCTGCCATATCTGGGATCATTTTAGGAATAAGCATTGGGCTAAAGCGTGGTATTTTACCTCCATCGCTATAGCCCATTATTTCCTGAGTAAGTGTTTCAATTCCACCTATTCCCGATCCTATAATTACTCCAACTCTGTCTTTATCTATAAGATTGAGATCTATTAGCGAATCAGAGATAGCTTCATCCGCTGCAATCATTGCGTATTGACAAAAGCGATCTGTTTTTCTGGCCTCTTTCCTATCTATATCAAAATTGGTAGGATCGTAATCCTTTATCTCACAAGCAAATTTAGTTTTAAAAAGAGAAGAATCAAATCTTGTAATAGGGCAAGCTCCACTCACTCCGTTGTTAAGATTTGTAAAAAACTCTTCAACATTGTGGCCCAGTGGATTAATTGTACCAAGCCCGGTAATGACTACTCTTTTTAACTCCATATTGTACTTTTAGGATAAATTATTTTTTATTGTTCTCAATATAAGTAATAGCATCACCTACGGTTGCTATTTTTTCTGCAGCCTCATCGGGAATAGTGATTTCAAAAGCTTTCTCAAATTCCATAATGAGCTCTACTGTGTCAAGTGAATCAGCGCCTAAATCTTTAGTAAAACTTGCTTCAGGTGTAACTTCGTTTTCATCTACGCCTAATTTGTCAACGATGATTTCCTTAACTTTAGAAGTAATGTCTGCCATGATTTTATAAAATTAGTTAATAATTTAGTTTTTATGTTTTAATTACAATCTCTAATAAAAACTTGTTGATACATTAATTTTTATACAAGGTGCAAAGGTAAACAAATTTTTTAAAAATGCAATTGAATATTATTTGTATTATCTTTGAGGCTTAATCACTTAATTATTTTTCCTATGATGAATCTTGCGGTATTTGCTTCCGGAGAGGGTACAAATGCAGAGAATATTATAAAGTATTTCAATAAAGAGTACAAGAATGACAGCATAAAAGTTAGTGTTGTGTTTTGTAATAATCCAAAAGCCGGAGTTATTCAAAGAGCAAATCTTTTGGGCGTTCCAACA
>CAZYQA010000438.1:0-1878 GCA_964649555.1 uncultured Muribaculaceae bacterium | reverse complement strand
ATCATCTTTAGCAACAGGACCTATCTCTTTCCACTCTTCATGCAACACTTGTAAATCCTTAAATGCGCTCACAATATTAGACTCATCTGACAAAGCTTCTGCTTTCTCACAAAGTTCGGATTTAGCTTCTAAATTCTTTTTAAAATCAAGATCTCTAAACTCATTATTTATCTTAATATAATCATAAAATTTTTCAACTAGATGCTGATAGCTCTCCCACAAATCTTTTGCCTTAGTTTGCGGAACAAGATTGCTAATTGATTTCCATTTATTTTGAAGATCTCTAAAAGCAGGAAAAGTATGATTCACATCTTCTGCTTTATCAAGTAAAGATTTAAGTTCATCAATAACCTCTTGCTTTTTGGTATAATTTTCCTCTTTTAGTTTTTCAGAATTTTGTAAAAACTCTTGCCTTGAGGCCTTATATTGAGAGTACACGTCTTTAAATGCTCTTTCGATCTCAACAAAAGGATTATCTGAAACCTCTTGCTTAATCTCGTCAGAATCATGGTTATCCGAATTAACTCCTGAAGCTATTTTCTCTTTTTTCAAAACTTTATAGAAAGCAGCTTTAAGCAAATCTGCATTCTTATACATTTCCTGTTGATCCCCTTTTTCAAGCATTTCGCGGAAGGTATCAACAATTTCCTTTAGGCTAAGAGATGAATAATCGGGAATGTCATTTTCCGAAACATCTAGCATTTCCTGTACAGAATCATTATTATTCACAATAACATCAATTTCTTCTTGATGAGGATTCTGACCATTTAAAGCAGTAGTATTTTTCTCCATAGTAAATAGTGATAGAATTATATCTTTATCAATTAACAACTTGCAAATATAATCAAAAAAGTTCTGTAATTTACTACTTTTAGTTATTTTTGCACCTCAATTATAATAAAAAAAAGGATATGAGAATAGATATTTTAACAGTTGTTCCGGAACTTTTAGAGAGCCCTTTCAACCACTCAATTGTACAAAGAGCAAAGAATAAAGGACTTGTTGAGATTCATATCCATGATGTCAGAGATTATGGCAAAGGTAAATACAGGCAGGTTGATGACTACAGCTATGGAGGTGATGCCGGAATGATACTGATGATTGAGCCGATTTTTAATCTTATCAATGATTTAAAAAGAGAGAGAAATTACGATGAGATTATATATATGTCACCAGATGGAGAGTTACTTGATCAACCCATTGCAAACCAACTTTCTTGCTTAGAAAATATAATAATTTTATGTGGTCATTATAAAGGTATCGATCATAGATTGAGAGAACACATAATTACCAAAGAAATTTCTATCGGCAATTATGTGCTAAGTGGTGGTGAATTGGCTGCTGCTGTAGTATGTGATGCGGTAATAAGGCTAATTCCGGGCGCAATCTCAGATGAAACTTCTGCACTAAGCGACTCTTTCCAAGATAATTTGCTTTCTGCTCCTGTTTATACACGCCCTGCAAATTTCAATGGTTGGGAAGTTCCTCCTGTTTTATTATCAGGAAATCCAAAGTTGATAAAAGAGTGGCAAGAAGAGCAAGCTATCGCAAGAACAAAAGAGCTAAGGCCCGAATTATTGAAATAATTATTTCAATTTTCCAATAACAACAACAGGATTAGACTCTTCTGATAAATCATTATCAAGTTTTGTCAACTTATCTTTTATAGCGGAACTAAAAGAGTCATCCTCTAAATTATCTTTAATTATATCTTTCACTTTGTATGCGGGGATAGCAAATGCCACGTATTTAGTTCCGAAATATTTATTATTACCGTATCCAAAAAAGGCTGATAGTAACTCTCTATTATTATCATCCTTATCACCGGATTTGTAAACCTTCTCGAACAAAGGATTAAAATTAAACTTATTAACCTCA
>CAZYQA010000437.1:0-1883 GCA_964649555.1 uncultured Muribaculaceae bacterium | reverse complement strand
GCCGGTATAAATTTCAATTATAGAAATACCGTTGATGAAGCTAAATACAGATTCTATGGTGAGATAAAAGATAAATATCTTACAACAATGGAATCTGTATTTAGCTTCATCAACGGTATTTCTATAATTGAAATTTATACCGGCATTAATATAATCGGTTGTAAAAGCAATACCCGGTGAAACCAATAAATTAGAATAAGCATTTAAGTTTCTACCATCAATTCTTTTTGCTGATGTTGCTGCATCATAAGAGAAAAACAAACCTCCGGCAACCAAATCGCTGAATTTATACCCAACTTTTGCATCCAGAGAGTATGTTTCAAGGATATTTTTACCAGGAATACTATCAAAAACAGGGTTTATAACCATATTCTCCATTGCAGTACCTAAATAAGTCTGATCCTTTCTTGTAGTGTAATCATAATTGAAATTACCATATAAAAATAATCTATCATTATTTAAGGTTGCATAAGATTTGGTGCCTATTCCAAATGAGGTAATATCTTTTGCTTGATTATAATTCTTAAAATCACCTGATATATTTTTATAATATGCTTCAACATTAGAGAATCTTTTCCCTATATTATTATAAATCAAACCGGCACCATTAGAAGAGCCCAACCAAGGATTAACTTCTTCAATCCTTTCAAATGTATAATATTGTTTTTGCTGAATATCTTGTGCCCCGGCAAAACATACTGGGAGCATAAATAAAAGAGACGCAGCTATTTTTTTAATTTTTTTCTCCATAGTTCTTAATTTTTACCGGTTAATGTTGCAAATGGGATCACCTCAAAATCGTTAGTTGAGTTATTTGTGTCCATATAGAATATAGGGCCACCCGGTACTGTTCTGTCTGTATCAACCCTCCTTATAATACTTTTACCTGTACCTGTTGTAGGTATAATAGCATATCCGTTATCCACCTCAGGCCTGATACGCTTAGTATCAGATGGATTCTTTAAACACTCTATACCGTCAATAATCAGATTTTTATCTACAAGTAGAACCCTATTATTCACATTATTAGGATTGGATGGATTATTTGTCAATGTCTCTTTGATAAATTCATCAGGAGTTTTACCACCCAATTTAAATATGAACAAGCCCGGGCTATTAATTGAAATTGCAAATGCTTTAGAGGTTCCTGTTCTCCACATTAAATCCAATGTAGCAACTCCCGGCTCCGGTGTACTTTGTGCAGTTGTAACAACAGGGTCATATAATGCAAAATGACCTTGTTTTCCTAAGTTCACAGAATTAGCAACAGTCTTAGTATGATCTATTGCATTTGGCGCACAAACTACCTCTTCTCCCGGATTTAAAGGTAGGTCTGTTCCCTTACCTTTAAACATCCAAACCATAGTACCTGCAGGCAATTCATCTCTTAACTCAGAAGTTCCGGGTTTTACCCAATCTGTAAGTTTACCATTAGTAGGCGCATTAAGAGGATTGATAATTGCAACACAAACAGAATCTAAGTAAACAACCTCATCAGTATTATTACATAAAGTAAAATAATAATCCTTTGCTAAATACGCTTTATTTGTAGCATCATCCCAACATCCTGCATAATAAAATTCTTTAATTAGAATTTTTCCAGAACGAGAATATCTTAAATCTAATTTAGCTTCAATCACTTTGGAATCATCTGGAGTAACCCTTATAGGCTCTGTAGATCCATTATATACATTAATCTCCCCATCTTCTTTCTTAGTAATATTTATTACCCCTGTATATGTGCCATAAGCAACATCAAGCATTACAACTCCATTTTCATCAGCTATCCCTGTATATTCTATACCTGTAAAGTTTTCAACAAATTTCACCTTCATCCCCGAAAAAGATGTATTTACACCTGACGGAAGCACTAGATTAACTTT
>CAZYQA010000436.1:0-1887 GCA_964649555.1 uncultured Muribaculaceae bacterium | reverse complement strand
ACCTTGTAAAAATTTTATATCTGTATCTAGAATATGCCCCATATTTATTTTTAAGTATACAAATATATTAAAAAATTAGTATCTTGCAGAGTTTTATAAAATTAAAAAAACTATTACTTATGTCTCAAAAAATAGTTGTTGGAATTACGCAAGGAGATACAAATGGTATAGGGTATGAGGTGATTATTAAGGCTTTGTCTGATAATAGGATGTTGGATATGTGTACTCCTGTAATATATGGTTCATCAAGAGCTTTTGGTTTCTATAGGAAAGGAATTCCCGAAACAGATAATATAAATACTAATGTTATAGCTTCAGCAGAGAATGCTCACCCCAGAAGGGTAAATATAGTAAACTGCGTGTCTGATAATGGCCCAATTGAGCCGGGGCAATGTACGCATGATGGCGCTATGGGAGCTATTTCGGCGCTAAGTACTGCCGTTGAAGAGATGAAAAAGGGATTTATAGATGTTTTGGTTACTGCCCCTTTTAATAAAAGGGCTGTTACATTGGAAACGTTTACTCATGCCGGGCATACGGAGTATCTTACCAAAGAGTTTGGAGCTAAAGATGGTTTGATGTTTTTATGTTCAGATACTATTCGTGTAGGTGTTGTAACCGGACACGTAGCTCTTACCAAAGTGCCTGAGATTATTACCGAAGAGCTTATTATGCGTAAGCTAAGAGTAATGAATGAATCTCTATTAAGAGATTTTAATATTGTTAAACCCAAGATTGCTGTCTTAGGATTAAATCCTCACTCAGGTGATAGAGGGTTGCTTGGGGATGAAGAGATAAATGTAATTGCTCCTGCAATTAAAAAAGCTAACGAAGAGGGCATTCTTGCCTTTGGACCCTATCCTCCTGATGGTTTCTTTAGTGTAAATATGCAATATAAGTTTGATGCTGTTTTAGCGATGTATCATGATCAAGGTTTAATACCATTCAAAGCTCTCGCTTTTGATTCGGGTGTAAACTTTACAGCAGGGCTCCCTATTGTTAGAACCTCTCCCGATCATGGTACAGCTTATGATCTTGCAGGTAATAACAAAGCTACTCCTCACTCAATGATGAGTGCAATTTATATGGCGCTTGATGTTTATAAAAATAGACAGTTATATGATCAAATGCACGCAAATACACTAGACGAATCTATTTTCCAACCTTTGGTAAAAGAGAATAAAAACGGAAGACCTGTTATCGAATAATATATGAATCCCATTAATTTATATACCGATGGGGCGTCAAGAGGTAATCCGGGGCCGGGTGGATATGGTGTTGTCCTAAAATGTGGAACTCATTACAAAGAATTAAGTGGTGGATTTGCAAGAACAACCAATAATAGAATGGAGTTGCTTGCAGTTATCATAGGTTTGGAGGCCATTAAACGCCCCAATGCTCAGGTAAATGTCTATTCCGATTCCTCTTATGTAGTGAAAGCTGTAAATGATGGATGGTTGGAAAATTGGCTTAAAAAAGGTATTGAAAAACAGAAAAATCCTGATTTATGGTTGAGATTTCTTGAAATTTACAAGAAGCACCAGGTGCGGTTTTTTTGGATAAAGGGGCATGCGGGGCATGTTGAGAATGAGAGGTGTGATAGGCTGGCTGTAGAGGCTTCTATGCAACCAAACTTGCCTGATGATGTTTCAGACAAAACCTAGGTGACCCACAAATGAAAATTGATCGAGTGATTTACTTATTAATCAAGATATTATAGGTAATTCAACTCGATCAAAATGCAAACCTAGGTCACCTAGCTATCCATAAGTTTTCTTGGATTATATTGCTGATCTCTGAGCCATGGTTCAAATCCTGCTTCTCTGATTGTATCTTGGATACCTTGGGCATCGAATGAGTTATTTGCTCCTGCAGATGATACTACAT
>CAZYQA010000435.1:238-1889 GCA_964649555.1 uncultured Muribaculaceae bacterium | reverse complement strand
TATTATTGCAGAGTGTATGAAATATCCCAATATGCTTATTATTGTTGCAATTGTGTTAATAATAGTTTCCTTTGTTTTTTGTTATTACTTGATCAAATGTTAGCGTATAAGTAGCAACATTAACAGTTGACCAACTTCTATTTGTGGGATCGCCTACTGTATGCCAACCTTCTGAAATTATGACTGTATTATTAGCAAAATCTACACTTTCAATTATTGCAACATGACCACATCCATAAACTGGGCATCCCTCACTATTTTTACCACCACTCCATGATACAAAAGCACCAACATGGGGTTCATTATTATTTGGGTTATGCTCAAAAATATCTAAATTGGTTATTTGATCATACCATGCATCTCCATTTCCTGATGAAGTTGCTACGGCAATAAAGGCTGTTGCTTTTTCTAAATCTGGCATATCAGAATTATATATTAACTCTAACATTCTGCCTCTAGCATACCAAACACATTCACCTTTAGATGGACTACTATCATCATATATTAAAGATAAATCTAATTCTTGACCACCCATACTAACTATTCCTATATTTTTATAAAACTCCGATCTTTTTTTAACTTCTTCTAAATTATTAGGTATTTCACTAGCACTTGCATATTTAGCACTTGAGCCACTTGACATACTAGAAATTCTAACCCCTGAAGAATAAAAGAAACTTAAAATGTCAGAATAACTAGATCCTTCTTTAGCCATTTGCCCTGCTACCAATTGACTCATTCCATGTGCATGACCAGCGCCATGAGTAATCCAACCATAAAGTGATGAATCACTTAATGTAATCACATGAGTGTCTAAATTTGGTTGTCTATAATATGTAACAGAATAAGTTCCATCAGCATTTCTAGTAGCATCTGGACATCTACTATCATCATAACAAAATGAATCATATTGAGAGAATATTATTTCATCCTCATAAACTAGCACTAGTCCTGCAGTTTCTTCTGCTGCTTGTCTATTTACATCAGTAATATTATCAGGATTATATACTTGAAAAGATGCACTATTACCAGCAGCTATTGTACAATTTTTAGTCATATAAAGAACAAAAGTTCTAGCAGCAATTGCATGAGCTTTTAAAGCTTCAATATCAAAGCTGCCGCCCATTTCTCCTGCACTAACACCCGCTATATAATCTTCTAGAGACACTACTTCCATCACACCATTAACAGGTACTGTAACTCCTGAACAATATGCATAAGTTTTACCATAAGAACTTTTTTGATTAACTAAATATTCATATAAATCTACTCTATCATAAATTTCAGAAATCAACTCTTTTATTCTGTTATTTGTTCCTTCATCATTTAAATAAACTCTATTTACAAATTGTTGCAAATATTCTCTATACTTTTCTTTATCCAATTTATAGATTGGGGGGTCAGGTTCTAAACTTGTTGAAGTAGTTCCATCGTCATTAGTTGTAGTAACCCAATAGTAATTAGTAACTTTAGTTATCATTTTAAGAGCTAATTCACGAATTATTTTTTTAGTTCTTTTAAAATCTTTTGCAAATGTCGGTTTTATATCATCAAAGATACTATCTTCAGCATCTTCTTCAACACTATGATCAAATACTTTACCCGTAACAGTAGAAACTGTCGAGGTATCAGGTGTTTCATTATCTGTTTC
>CAZYQA010000435.1:0-228 GCA_964649555.1 uncultured Muribaculaceae bacterium | reverse complement strand
TTCATCACCTTCACAAGTAAATGTATCAGTTAAATCATAATAAGTTAATGTTGCCATTAAAAGAGGAGTATCTACTTTAACATGATATTTATCATATAAATCATCATATACATCTTCTACCTTTTTATATATCTTATTATCTAATTTTTGATTACATTCCTCATCTGTTAAAAAACCACATTTAGTAATATTACTTGCTTTTTCCATAAATGTTCCAACACTATCAGT
>CAZYQA010000434.1:0-1895 GCA_964649555.1 uncultured Muribaculaceae bacterium | reverse complement strand
CTTGCTGGGCGTTGATTTTAGTCAGTTTCAGCAAATTGGCATGATTGCACAAAAGAAGGAGATTGATCAAAATGAGGAGATTGATCAGAAGAAGAAAATTGATCAGAAGGAGGAAAATATAGAGGTTGTTGAGAGAAAAAGTACCAATAATGATAATAAAATGACATGGGAGGAGTATTTAAAAGAGGAGGAGAAAACTAATAAGTTAAAAGTTATTAAAAAGACTGAAAAAACTAAAACGTTATTGGCCATTGCTGCGGGCAGTAATAGTTTCTCCTCATCCTCTTTTAACAATCCCCATCAGATGGAGCACGATGAGCGCTACTTCAGTAACTCTATTTCTGCATATTACACTCCATATGCCGAGTACGGTCATAATCAACCACTCACTTTTTCTGTAATGGTTGGAAAAAATATAGGCAAAAACCTTACTATTGAAACAGGTTTGAGCTATACTCTTATGACGTCCAAAATTAAGGGACTCAAACTAAACGAGAAAGAGGTAAGGCAAACACTAAATTATTTAGGTATACCTCTTAAGTTAAATTGGAATTTTGTAAATAAAAACAAATATTCCGTTTATACCGGTGCCGGTGGATTTATCGAAAGAAGTATATATGCCGTAATTGACGGAGAAAAGGTGGATGTTGATAAATGGCAAGGTGGTATATTATTTAATGCCGGTGCTCAGTTTAAGTTTAATAAAAACATTGCACTGTATGTTGAGCCGGGCCTAACATATTATATTGGTATGCGCAAAGATGGATCTATCGGAAAAATGGAAAATTTACTTGATATTAAGAGTATAAGATCGGAAAATCCACTTGGATTCTCACTTTCTGCCGGATTCAGATTTACATTCTAATTATTTTTTTAGGCGGAATCTTATTATATTTGCTCCCCGATAAATTTAATATGAATACTGAATCGATAAGCAATACTAAGGAATTTTCTACAAGAGAGAGAGTTATAAATTGTATGAAGGAGATATTTCCATCAACTCTTAAAACTTGTATTTGGCTTATCAAAATTACTGTTGGCGTATCTTTTCTGATTCTTATATTAAAGTATCTTAATATTATCCCGTGGTTTTCAGATTTAATAACTCCCGTTTTTAATCATATAGGATTACCCGGAGAGGCTGCTTTACCTTATGTTACAGGATATTTTGTAAATGTGTATGCTGCTATCTCTGTTGCTGTTGCGTTCGATTTCGATTTTAGAGCTCTCACCATTCTCAGTACTATGGTGCTATGTTCGCATAATATGATTACTGAGACAGCAGTGCAAAAAAAAACCGGATCATCAGCTATAAGGATGGTAATCATAAGGACATTTTCGGCATTTGCTCTGGCATATATTCTGAATCTTATATTGCCGGGAAGTGTTGCAAACGCCATCCATGGCGCGAATATTGAAAGTAAATCTTTTGCCTTATTACTCCAGGAATGGGCTATATCAACTCTTAAAATTGTTGTAAAAATGACAGTTTTAATTTTTACGTTGACTTTTGCTCAAAGAGTCCTTGCAGAATTCGGTGTGATCAGATGGATTTCAAAATTTTTAAAACATATAATGAAATTCTTTGGTCTTGCTCCCAAAACATCATTTTTGTGGATTATTGCTAATACTTTGGGATTAGCTTATGGTGCAGCAGTAATGATTGAAGAATCTAATAGTGGAAAAGTATCAGAAAAAGATATTAATTTATTAAATACACATATATCAGTGTCACATAGCAATTTCGAGGATTTATTTTTGCTCTCGGCTATTGGGGCTACTTGGTATGTACTTTTGCTTTCCAGATGGTTTATGTCATTCATATTAGTTTGGGAACTTAGGTTTGAATATTTTATAAAATAAACTTGAATCTCTCTCTAAGAATGATTGTAATC
>CAZYQA010000433.1:0-1911 GCA_964649555.1 uncultured Muribaculaceae bacterium | reverse complement strand
ATGTCTGCAATGTCTCTTCTAGTACTCTATCATACTCATTAAAATAATCATCTCGCGTACAATATTTAGGACAAATTTTAGTTTCTTTTGTAGGAAATTCTTGTAATATACACATAGAACAATTATATCCAAAGGAGCAAGATTTACACTGATTAATAAACGATCTTACTATAATATTAAAATTTCATTAAGTTTACTAATCAAAACTTAAACTAATTCTTAAGTTTAGCTAAAAGCAATATATTATTATCATTTTCATTTAAGGAGTTCTTAAGCTCTGTAAGCTTAGTAATATCTTCTTCCTGGCAATCACCCGAATCAAGATAATCTTGAATCTTATCCTTAAATGAATCCGGTGCATAATTAGCAAAATAATAGCCATCTTGGAACTGCAATGATGTAATCATGTTACCCATAAAATCATTAAAGATAGAGACATTAAAAGCCTCTTGTTTCTCTTTATCTACTAGTATCTTTTTACCATTTTTACCAACTAGAAATACCAAATAATGATTAGGCAGTTCATTTATAATTGTAAAATGATCCTTCTTTAACTCATCATCAAAGGATATTGTAAATTTAGATTCAATCCTATTAGCTCCACTATTATAATGATATATTGTATCCGAATGTGTCATCATAAATGCAAAATCAGGAGTATTTCTATATGACCAAATCTCTGCATCAAAGCCAACTCCAGCTCCATCCTGATTCCTAAAGTTGGTTGCTAGTGCATCAAAATACGCATAATTAATGCTATCATTATTATTAGATTGTATATTGGCTGCCGTAAATTTATCCCCTCTATCCTTAAAACAAAGCTGAACTAACGATATATCTGAATTGGACTGCTTAAATAGTTTTGGCTTATTCAATCTTTCTTCAAGATCAATCTCATTTTGGAACTTACCTGTAAGATCAAATCTCAGAATTTTATTTTCACTCATAGTAGCTACATATATGCTACCCTCTTTTTCATCTATCAAAATATTATATGCAGACTTATATTCCCCGGGACCTCTCCCAATAGTACCAATATCTCCAAGAAACTCTCCCTTTTTGTTAAATAACTTTACCGGAGCTTGAGATGGCTGATTAATACATATATAATTTTCCGAAAACGCAAACCACTGTAACTTAAAATATGCGTCTTCATTATTCGCAAATCTTATAACTTGAAAATCCTCAACTAAATCACTCAAAGGAATATCCTTTTTATCACCTAAATTATTACCGTCACAAACCGTAACCCTATTATTTTCTTTATTAACTATTACAACATTGTTAGTTGTTGAATTGCATGAGGTTATTGATGCTAATAACAACATCAGTTTCATAAGTTGTTTGATTTTCATAAGTTTAATATTAATATTTTTTATAAAGCTAAATTTTTCACACTTGCACCAACAACAATTCTCTTCAATCAAAAGTCACCAATACCAAGACCGGATTTGAATTCTCCGTAAGTTGAGCGGCTATTGTTTTCATTTGAGAACTATTACACTTTTCACTATATTCAATAAACTTATAAGCATTAATAATCTGATACATCTGATTCCCATAAAAACCATGCGGCTCAAAAGGGGCTCCATTGTCCAAATCATTATAAAAGCCACTTAACTCATCTTCCTCATTATATCTAACTGCATAGGTTTTATTCATTACTTTATCGTAACACATATTTGCTAGTCTTGGCTGGAAGAAAGAAAAATCATTATTGTTTGTAAAAATTGAAAAAAACAATAAATTATCTGTTTCATAAACCATATTTGGATTAATTCTTATTGTTCTATCGTTATTTGATCTGTCCGGGCTCAATTTGTATTTACCTAACTCAACTCTATATCTAGGAACTTTCTTTAAATCTCTAGTATATGCGAATAAAGTATCAATCAACGGATTAACAACAAC
>CAZYQA010000432.1:0-1942 GCA_964649555.1 uncultured Muribaculaceae bacterium | reverse complement strand
CATAGAAGAAGAATTATATTTATACTCATACTCATAACTCTCATGCCCCACCATTGCATCTATATGGTGCTTTCCAATATCTTTATTATAAGTTAATAATTGATTAAATGTCCATGTAGTAGTATTAGAATAAGATTTAGTAGATGTTCCGCTATTTCCCTTCTCCTCATAAACATAATCCCCCTTATATCCATTATATGAATTAGCACCTACTCCTCCATTAAATGTAAATTTAAAATCTTTTAAGAAAGATACTTCTACATAAGCCTTAGCATTGATAGTATTTATATTATATCCGTCATAAATATTTTGTAGCTCAATAGCCGGATTATTACCCGATACAAAATCACGCTTTGGAACCTCTATATCCCCCTGAGTATATCCCAAGCCAAAATCATACATGTTATCACCTTTATAATTATATAAATACTCTCCTGTTTCAGGATTATGAAGATGAATAGGATAAATATTTCCTATATTTCTTACAAATCTGAAAGGATTAGAATTATTACCACTTGTCTCATTTTGGTTACCATTAGATTCAGTAAGAGCAGCACTCAAATTAGTTCCCACTTTCAACCAACTATTAATTTTTGAATTCACATTAGTTTTGGCAGTATAACGTTTGAATTTTGAACCTATTATATATCCATTATCATCGGTATATCCTATCGAAGCATAATAATCATATTTTTTAGATGCTCCACTTAATGTAACACCCGCCTCATTTCTTATACCAACTCTCTCAACCATTTTTCTCCAATCCAAATCATCCGCCCAAAGAAGTTTAGCATTAGAGTTTAATTTTCCATTTGAATCAAATAACTCGGAAGGTGACATATCAAAAGCATTATAAGACATTCCGGCAATCAGCGAAGGACCAGCTTTTTCATTAGCCTCTTCTAAAGTATGTTTTCCTCCAATTAGCCAGCTATTCCTATTAGCTTCCCAATAAGTCTCCATATAATCGGTAAGCCCCATAGTTTCATAATCCTTAGATTGCATAGTAGTCAATCCTAGATTATATCTTACACTGATATTAACTTTACCCTCTTTACCCTTCTTAGTAGTTACTAATAATACACCATTAGCAGCCCTAGCACCATACAAAGCAGCAGATGATGCATCCTTTAATATTGTCATACTCTCAATATCATCAGGATTAATACTTGCCAGCGAGTTATCATAAGGCATCCCATCCAATACAATTAACGGATTATTACTTGCATTAAAAGAGCCCAGCCCACGAATCCTCACTGTTGGGCTTGATCCGGGCTGGCCATTAGATGTACCCACCTGCACACCGGCAGTAGTTCCCGTAAGCATTTGAGAAACTTCAGTCACCGGCCTATCCTTAAAGTTATCAGAAGATACAACAGCGGCAGAGCCTGTATAAGTGCTCTTTTTTGCAGTTCCGTAAGCTACCACCATCACCTCATCAATCTTCATCATATCATCCTCCATTACAACATTAATCACATTCCTGTTATTTACAGCAATAGCCTGGTTTCTCATACCGATATAAGAATAATTCAATACAGAACTTGGCGAATCAACTTCAATAGAATAATTACCATCAAGATCTGTATATACACCTTTAGTTGTCCCTTCAACAAAAACCGATACACCCGGTAGTGGCAAATTATCAGCATCACTAACAACCCCCTTAACAGTGATTTTATTAGTAGAAGATATTGCATTCTGAGCAGAATTTATTACTATTATTCCATTAGTATACTCATACTTAAGATTAGTTCCCTTAAAAATTTGATTAAGTAAATCTAAAATAGGTTTATCCTTTACATCCAAAGTGATATTCTTATATGGAGCCAATTCTTGGCTTGTATAAACAAACTTTATACTCGTTTGCTCCGTCAATTTCCATATCACTTGCTCTAAAGTCTCATTAGAAATCTTTAGGGACACTTTTTCATTATCAATA
>CAZYQA010000431.1:0-1949 GCA_964649555.1 uncultured Muribaculaceae bacterium | reverse complement strand
CCTCTTAAAAGTTTCATCTAGTACAGCAAAATCAATCGAATCAATAGATTCATCTACGATTGTTCCTCGTGGAACATTTGCAATTAATTCCTTAAAATTAACCTGAGGCCTTGATAATATCTCTGCATATTTCTTTTTCTGAGGTATTGGAGAAGTTCCTATTTTAATCAAATGATCATTCACATCATCAGGAGAAAGAGAATTTGTTTCCATGAAATCCTCAATAGAATTTACAACACTATATTTATCTAGCATGAGTTTATACCTAAACTCACTTGCCAGCCCTATATTATATGCTCTTTCAGTCAAACGCAAATCTGCATTATCTTGCCTTAACAATATTCTATATTCAGCCCTAGAAGTAAACATTCGATAAGGTTCATCAACCCCTTTAGTAACTAAATCATCTATCAAAACCCCAATATATGCTTCATCTCGCTTGAGAATAAACTCCTCGCGATTCAAAACTTTTTGTGCAGCATTAATACCAGCCATCAATCCTTGCGCAGCGGCTTCCTCATACCCGGTTGTACCATTCACCTGTCCGGCTAAATATAATCCTGAAATTAATTTCGTCTCCAAAGTGTGCTTCAACTGAGTTGGATCGAAATAATCATACTCCACTGCATAAGCCGGCCTATAAATTTGTACTTTTTCCAACCCCTTAATATTCCTCAAGGCATTTAACTGTGTAGCCAATGGTAAAGATGAAGAGAACCCTTGTAGATAATATTCATGCGTATCCCATCCCTCAGGCTCCAAAAAAAGTTGATGAGAATTTTTATCCGCAAAAGTTTTTAGCTTATCTTCAATACTCGGGCAATATCTTGGCCCAATACCGTGAATCTTTCCAGAGAAAAGAGGCGAATCTTTAAATCCATCTCTTAGTATATCGTGTACCGTTTCATTAGTATGAACCATATAGCACGACATCTGTTCAACTCCATTCTGAATAGGAGAAGGTATATTCAAGAAAGAAAACTTAGCAGGGTTATCATCACCAGGTTGTCTTTCCAAATTAGAAAAATCAATTGTACGCGCATCAAGTCTTGGAGGTGTACCCGTTTTCATTCTTCCAAAAATAATTCCTTTGTCAGATAATTTTTCTGTTACACCAAAAGAAGACAACTCCCCCACTCTACCACCTGTCGTACTCTCTTTTCCTATAAATAATGAGCCATTTAGAAACGTTCCTGCAGTAACTACTACTTGATTGGCTTTAAATATCGCGCCTAAAACGGTTGAAACACCTTTAATTGTTTGATTTTCAATAATTAAATCAGAAACAGTATCTTGCCAAATAGAAAGATTTTCAGTGTTTTCAATAATATATCTCCAATTAAACGAAAAATAGACTCTATCACACTGAGCTCTCGGGCTCCACATAGCAGGTCCCTTAGATCTATTCAACATTCTGAATTGAATCGTACTTGCATCTGTCACTAAACCGGAGCATCCTCCTAGAGCATCAATTTCTCTCACAATTTGTCCTTTTGCAATTCCTCCAATAGCAGGGTTACAAGACATCTGCGCAATTTTATTCATATCCATAGTGATGAGTAAAACTTTTGCACCCATTCTAGCAGATGCCACTGCTGCTTCACAACCGGCATGTCCGGCACCAATAACAATTATATCGTAAACTTCATTCATAACCTTACTTAATATTCAATAATAATTCCAAAGATTTATCCTCAGCCTCTCTCATATCTATTTTATCTTGTTCATTATGATCATCAAATCCAATCAGGTGGAGAATCCCATGAATAATCACCCTATTTAACTCAGTATAAAAATCCTGATTATATTCAAGCGCATTTGCTTTTACTGTATCTATACTTATATATAACTCCCCTGAAAGTAAATTCTCTTCTGTATAGTCAAAAGTAATAATATCAGTAAAATAATCATGCTGTAAAAACTTCTTATTAATATCCAATAAATCCTGA
>CAZYQA010000430.1:0-1961 GCA_964649555.1 uncultured Muribaculaceae bacterium | reverse complement strand
GTAAAACATAATCTTACTATTAAGGTGTGGGATAATTTAAATAATGAACGCACTCTAAAAAGAGGTTTTACTTGGTAACTTAAAAACTATTTTATTATGGAGAATTTTACTTCAACAGGGTTAGCCTATGATATTTCTAAGAGCTTGAAAATTATAGGTCTTATGTCAGGAACATCATTAGACGGCTTAGATATTTGTTACGTAGACTTTAAATTTAATAATGGTAAGTGGGATTATGAGATATTATGTGCAGAAGATGAAACTTACCCTGACGATATTAAACAAAAGCTCGCTACGGCTCAGAGTATGACAGCTTATGATTACGCTCTTTTCAATTCCGACTATGGTATTTATTTAGGAGAGAGAGTAAAAGCATTTATGGATAGAGTAGGGGCAAAACCTCATTTTATAGCATCTCACGGCTCTACTGTTTTTCATCAGCCTGCTATTCGTTTTACTGCCCAGATTGGTTCGGGTGCAGGTATAGCAGCCGAAACAGGAGTTGATACCATTTGTGATTTTCGTACAACAGATGTAGCTCTTTTCGGGCAAGGGGCACCTTTGGTTCCTGTTGGGGATAGAAATCTGTTTTCGGATTTTGATTATTGCTTAAATTTAGGCGGTTTTTCTAATATATCATCGGAGTCGGGTGAATCACGTATAGCTTATGATATTTCCCCTGTGAATTATGTAATTAATAAATATATGCGAGAAATAGGGGCGGAATTTGATAGAGATGGGGAGCTTGCTGCTAAAGGAGAGGTATGTACTGAGTTGCTTGATCAACTTAATAATTTGTCTTTTTATACCATGAAAGGGCCAAAATCTCTGGGGCGTGAATGGGTTGAAAGTGATGTTTTTCCTATGATAGATAAATTTTCACTCTCCTTGGAGGATAAATTGAGAACATTTTATGAGCATGTAGCTATGCAGATATCCAAACATATCTCAGGAGGAAAAGTATTATTAACAGGAGGAGGAGCTTTAAATAAATTTTTAGTTGAGAGGATGCAAGCGTGTGCACCGCAATGTGAATATGTTATTCCTTCAATTCAGACAATAAATTTTAAAGAAGCCTTGATTTTTGCTTTCTTGGGGGCATTATATGTTGCTAATCAGCCTAATTGCATGAATACTGTAACCGGTGCAAAGTATAATTGTATTGGAGGAGCGCTATATAAAGCAGGAGGTTTTTAAAATTTTTTGCAAAATATTTTGGAATATTGATTTTTATTCCTACTTTTGCAGTCCCAAAACTAAAGCAACCTCTTACAAGCACTTGCAATAGAGTTTTTAAAGGTGTAATGTTGCGCTAAAAAAATTTATATTAAGATGGATTTAATAAAAATTGCACAGCAAGCATTCGCTGGTGAAAAAATAGAGATACCAGCATTTAAAGCAGGTGACACTATTACAGTAACCTACAAAATTAAAGAGGGTGACAAAGAAAGGTTACAAAAGTTCCGTGGAGTAGTTTTACAAAGACGCGGACAAGGTGAAACAGAAACTTTCACAATTAGAAAAGTATCTAACGGAGTAGGTGTAGAAAGAATTTTCCCTATTTTCTCTCCATTCATTGAGTCTATCACTTTAGACAAAATGGGTAAAGTTAGAAGAGCTAGAATTTTCTATCTAAGAAACTTAACAGGTAAAAAAGCTCGTATTAAAGAGAGAGCATTTACTGGTAACAAAAAAGCTGAGTAATCTCAGCATATAGGCCTCGTAGCTCAACTGAATAGAGCATTTGACTACGGATCAAAAGGTTACAGGTTTGAATCCTGTCGGGGTCACGCTACAAGCAACCATTAAGCCTCATGCTTTTCGCATGAGGCTTTTTTATTATCAAAACAGTTTACTGCTGTGAGGCTTAGACCACCCCTGCTTGGGCTGTATTCCGGGCACGCCAGGAATGGCAGAGCCTCAATCCCCATCCCAGCCAACCCAAAACACTTTACATTTAT
>CAZYQA010000429.1:0-1972 GCA_964649555.1 uncultured Muribaculaceae bacterium | reverse complement strand
ATTTGCATATATGGTCTTGTGCTATTTTGAGTGTCATAACAAGAAGTTTGGTTGATTTTCTCCCAATCATGTTTACAAAAACAAGAACGTATGTAATTGATAATATATCTCATGATTAGCTATATTCTTTTCTTAATTCTTCAGGAATGTCGATTACAATTTTCGTCTCTTCAAACATTGTGAGTCTATTCTTCTTATTCCATTCGTCCACAAAAGAATATAATTCTTCAATATTGCTAAACTCCGCATCCTCATAAGCATCCTCGAGTGCTCTTTCTACAGCGGATTCGATATCAACCTCAGCATATATCTTTTTAGTGCCATAAACATACTCAGGAACTTCTTCTCTGTTTTCGCTCCAGTTTTCAAGAGCATCTTCTGTGGAAGGATAATAATTATCGTATCTATCAACTACCATGTGGGCAGGGTAGTTTTCTTCATATTCAGTAATCGTCATTTTTGTGCATCTATTGTATCTTCGTTTTTCTCTGCAATTTCCACATGCTAAGAAATATGAATTTTTAGGAAGAACAGCCCCACAATCCTCACACTTCTTTTGGGGAGTTTCTTCTGCCGTACAACATTTCTCTGCCGCTGATTCGTACAGATACGCTTTAACACACTTACTACATTTATAAGCTTGTATTGTTTTAGAATTCATTTTTGTTCCTCATAATAATCTTCATTCTTGGGGTTATATACACAAGAATGGCAAGGATATTCGTAAGTAAATGAATCCTCATGAACGCAAGTGCCGCAACGAGGGTTGCTACCAATATACTCTTGCACTATGTTTCTATAACCCTGAATTGTTTCTTTGGGTGCTTTAGGAATATCCGCCATTTTTTCACCCATTACATAAGAGCCTTGAGATTGGCTTGGCTTTACCTCTTCAATACTTGATGTTTCCTTTGTTGTCAGGGTAATCGTGTCAATTTCTGAATTGAGCAGATGCTCAACAAAAGCTTTGAGCACATAAGGAGCTTCATCAATTAAAATTTTATCGAAATTATATTTCTTGCCTTCATTTTTTAAAATTTCTGAAACACAAAGCACTTTAGGAATAGAAATATTTCGTTCCTTTGCTTGTGATTCTATATATTTCGCTTGAGGTATAGTAGAAACCAAAATAGGATATTGTGTTAGATGGCTTCTTGTTATTAAGTAGGAGGTCTTGCCTCCACATCTATTTATATTTAAAATGTCTATATTACAGTCTCCTTTTTAGAATAAAATGTCTGTTTCTTGGCGTTAGTAATTTTACTTACAATATACCTTTTCGCCATCAATGTTCTTCCAGAACAAATATGGCGTCTTTGGTATCGCTATATCATCCGATTCAAATTCTGCCTTTTTATATGAACGAATAATTTTGCAGCGCAGATAATCTCCTTCCATAAAAGATAAAGTCAATGGGATAAAATCAACTCCGTCTGCTCCAAGTTCATTTATCTTATCTAATATATAATTACTCAATTATTTTTTTATAACTCTCCTGTTTATTTATGAAATTGATATTTCGTGCAATTTAATTACTTGCACGATTAAACTTTTCTTGTGCATCTAACATCTCTCTCAGATAATCTAAGTTATCCATATCGGGGTCGCTTCGTATATCTTCAAGCAGCCAAAGGTCGATGAAAACTGCTAAATTCCTGCACTGGCTTTCTGACAATTCAATCTTTATTTATAGTCTTC
This sequence comes from uncultured Muribaculaceae bacterium, assembly GCA_964649555.1. GTDB lineage: Bacteria > Bacteroidota > Bacteroidia > Bacteroidales > UBA932 > Egerieousia. The sequence goes on along the minus strand of CAZYQA010000429.1, from coordinate 274 downwards.
TTTTCTTTTAACGTGTATATTTCTCCTTCTTGTGAGATTATGTCATAGTGTTCTTGGACTTCCACATAAGAAACATCGTCCTCGAATATTGCTTGATATGTATCTCTTGTATCTCCGAAACCCGTGGTTGTGTAGATAGATATTACTGTGAAAATGGTCGCCGTTACAAAAGAAGATAAGGCGATTCCATATTCTTTGTCTGCTATCACTCGGACAAAAAATACAAATAAAAATATTGCAACGATAGCAGTAATGATACCTAAAAAATACTGTG
>CAZYQA010000428.1:0-1982 GCA_964649555.1 uncultured Muribaculaceae bacterium | reverse complement strand
TTTGCAGTTTTATGATATTCTGTGAAAGTATAAGTTCGAGAGCCTCTCTCTCCGCAAACCAGGAGAAACAGTAGCTGAAAAGCTACTGTTTTTTGTTTTAAACAATCGCAAGAGCTTGCTCTATGCGATTGAGATAAAACAAAAACAGAAAGGAGCATAGCTCCTTCTGTTTCTCCGATGTTTAGCAAGCCCCGCCGCAGGCGGTGAGGGAATGGTAGAGCCTCGATCCCTCTCTTCGCAGAAATATGAAGCCGAAAGGCGTCATTAAGAATCTAAGCCCTCCAAAATATTGATTTGTAGGGTTTTTCTTTGTTTATACGGTTCCCGTCGGGAGCCACGAAAAAGCCAAAAACTACACTACTTCTGTACCGAAATCGTACCGGATTATTCAAATTGAAAATCCGTCACAAAATGGCTCAATTTGGCACTCCGCTGTCCACATTTGGCGTCGCTACAATTATTTCATTTTCAATCAATAAACTAATTTTGTAACGATTAAAAATGAAGGTCATGAAACAGGTGAAATCAACATTCAAAGTCCTCTTTTATCTAAGAAGAGACACTATCAAGAAAAACGGTTACATGCCAATTATCGCACGTATCACAGTCGATGGAAAGATTGCACAGTTCAGCACAAATCTCGAAGTCAACCCCGAAATATGGAGTGTACAACTCTGCAGAGCTTCTGGATTAAGCCGAGAGAGCAAACAAATCAATGCCCTACTCGATGAGATTAAGGCATCCATTCACAAAATCTACCACGAAATGCAACGCCGAGACAGCGTTGTTACCGCTGAAAAAATCAAAAATGAATTTCTGGGCATATCCGAACGCCACGATACATTGTTAGACCTCTTTCGTAAACATAACGAAGATGTAAAACAACTCATTGGTGTAACCAAGTCAGCAGCTACCTATCAAAAGTATGAGGTTACTCGAAAACACCTTCAAACATTTATCGAGACTAAATATAAGGTAACCGATATTTCTCTTTTGGATGTAAACCATATGTTTATTACCGATTTTGAGGTCTATCTGCTTACAGCAGGCAAATTCAGCAAGAACACTACCGCTAAGTTTATGCAGTTCTTTAAACATATCATCCTTATTGCTCGCAATAATGGATTGATTGTTAATGATCCGTTTGCCAACTACAAAATCCGTATTCAAAAAGTGGACAGAGGTTATCTGACTGAAGAGGAGGTAACAAAGATTCTCAAAAAGAAATTCACCTCTGAACGGCTGGAACACGTCCGAGATATATTTGTGTTTTCGTGCTTCACTGGACTGGCTTACATTGATGTTAAGAACCTTACTCAAGCCAATGTTCGCACCTCTTTTGATGGTAATCTGTGGATAATGATAAAACGCCAAAAGACCAATGTAGAGGTAAATGTACCTCTTTTGAAAATTCCGCAGATGATTATTGATAAGTACAAATGTAAACTCGCCAAAGAAATGTTACTTCCAGCTTTGAGTAACCAAAAGACCAACAGCTACTTAAAAGAGATTGGTGATCTTTGTGGAATTGATAAAAATTTGACTTTTCACATGGCTAGGCACACTTTTGCGACTACTATAATATCCTGAAATATATTCCTGATTAGCAGTATCTTACAAAATGAAAAATCAAAATAGGTAACGGATAAGAAACGAGCGAACTACTTTGCGTTGCTGTATTTTTCCATTGCTTCAAATAACTCATTACAAAGGTATAACTTTTATAGAACACTGCAAATATTAATGATTATTCTATCCAGATAGTTAAATTTATTGCAAAGTCAATTATTGTTATTATATTCGCATACCATACTATATGGTATGGTTTTTGAGTTATGAAGAAAGTAGATAAAAAGCAATGGTTCGTGACAGGACTAACAGTTTTGGAAAAAGAAGGATTTGCAAGAATAACGATAGATAATCTATGCGGATTATTACAAATCACCAAAGGTGCATTCTATCATCATTTCAAAAATATAGAC
>CAZYQA010000427.1:0-1994 GCA_964649555.1 uncultured Muribaculaceae bacterium | reverse complement strand
AGATGATTTAAGGGCACTGGCTAAAATTATGGATTTTATGCGTGCCGTGAGTATTATATTAGTAGTGATAAATATTTATTGGTTTTGTTACGAAACTATTCAGTATTGGGGAATAGATATAGGTGTAGTAGATAAAATTCTGATGAATTTTAATAACACAGCTGGTCTGTTTAGTTCCATCTTATGGACTAAAATATTTGCAGTGGTATTATTGGGATTGTCGTGTTTAGGAACAAAAGGAGTGAAAGAGGAAAAAATAACTTGGACTAAGATATGTACTTTTATGTGTCTTGGTTTTGTTTTCTTTTTCCTTAATTGGTGGATATTAGCACTACCATTACCAATAGTGGCAAATACCGCATTGTATATATTTACAATGACTATTGGGTATATCCTTTTATTAATGGCAGGACTTTATGCAAGCAGGCTACTCAAAAGTAATTTAATGGAAGATGTTTTCAATACAGAGAATGAGTCTTTTATGCAAGAAACTCGTTTGATGGAGAATGACTATTCCGTAAATCTTCCTACTCGTTTCTACTATCAAAAGAAGTGGAATAATGGTTGGATAAATATTGTAAATCCTTTTAGGGCAACAATAGTTCTTGGAACTCCTGGTTCTGGTAAGTCTTATGCCGTGGTGAATAACTATATCAAACAGCAGATAGAGAAAGGCTTTTCAATGTATATTTACGACTTTAAGTTTGATGATCTTTCCACCATAGCATACAATCATTTGCTCAAGCATCAAAAGGCATACGATGTTGTACCACAGTTTTATGTGATAAATTTTGATGACCCACGCAGAAGCCATAGGTGTAATCCTATCAATCCTAAGTTTATGACAGATATTTCAGATGCTTATGAAAGTGCTTATACCATAATGCTAAATCTTAATAAAACTTGGATTCAAAAGCAAGGTGATTTTTTCGTAGAATCACCAATTATCCTGTTAGCTGCTATCATTTGGTATCTTAAAATATTTGAGAATGGTAAGTATTGCACTTTCCCTCATGCCATAGAGTTTTTATGTAAAAGGTACGAGGATATTTTTCCTATTCTAACATCGTATTCAGAGCTTGAAAACTACCTTTCACCCTTTATGGATGCTTGGCAAGGCGGAGCTGCCGACCAGCTTCAAGGGCAGATAGCTTCAGCAAAAATACCTCTTTCAAGAATGATTTCACCACAGTTATATTGGGTGATGACAGGTGATGATTTTTCTTTGGATATAAACAATCCTAAAGAGCCAAAAATCCTTTGTGTGGGTAATAATCCTGATAGACAGAACATTTATTCTGCAGCACTCGGCTTATATAATAGCCGTATCGTGAAACTAATAAACAAGAAAGGACAACTTAAAAGTTCTGTTATTATAGATGAGCTTCCGACCATTTATTTTAGGGGATTGGATAACTTGATAGCTACTGCCCGTAGTAATAAGGTGGCAGTGTGCTTAGGTTTTCAAGATTATAGTCAGCTTATTCGTGACTATGGGGATAAGGAAAGTAAGGTTATACAAAACACAGTGGGTAATATCTTCAGTGGACAGGTGGTAGGCGATACTGCTAAAAATCTTTCAGAGCGTTTTGGTAAGGTTCTTCAGAAACGCCAATCAATGACTATCAATAGACAAGATAAATCTACCTCTATATCTACCCAAATGGATAGTCTTATTCCTGCTAGTAAAATAGCAAACTTAACCCAAGGTATGTTCGTTGGGGCTGTTTCTGATAACTTTGATGAGCGTATCGAGCAGAAGATTTTTCATGCAGAAATAGTAGTGGACAATGCCAAAGTAGCAGCAGAAGCGAAGGCTTTTCAAAAGATACCAGCAGTAGCATCTTTTGTAAATTCAGAAGGTGAAGATATTATGTCTGAAACTATTGATGCTAATTACAAGCAAATCAAAGCTGATGTGAAAATTATCGTTGAGCATGAGCTGGTGCGTATAGCTAATGATGAGAACCTAAAACACCTACTTCCTAAGAAAT
>CAZYQA010000426.1:0-1995 GCA_964649555.1 uncultured Muribaculaceae bacterium | reverse complement strand
CAGCTCTCACATGATATCAGTTTTGTTTATTCCATTAAAAACGGAAAGTATAATTTTTCCATGGAGTGTTTAAATATCTTTGATGCAAAACTATATGACAATTATAGCTTGCAGAAACCGGGAAGAGCTTTTTATGGAAAATTCAGATTCTTCTTTGGACAAAATCAATAAAATATAAGATTATGAATAATTATTTCAGAATCAAATCACTATTTGCCGCAATAAGTACTATTATCTTAGTATCGGCATGTAATAAAGAAATCAGCTCTATTGGAGACAATATAGATAACGGGAACAAAGATTCGCAATTTGTAATTGCCGGTACAAGCTCAGAGGCAACATACTTATTAACACTTAATAGCATTACTTCGGGAGAAGCATCAATAATAGGGAATGGATATGAGGTTGATAATGCTTCCTATTGGTTGTTTCCCCAAAATAAATATGCTTATAGATTAGTATATAATAAGACTAATGCAGGGCTTACAACATCCTACTATTTAGATAACTCAGGAGAGATAAAAGAGCGAAATATCAGCCATGAAATCCAAAATAGATTTACAACTTATGGTGAGTATGACAAATATATACTAACGGCTGCAGCAGGTGCTACTTCCACTAAGGATGAGAGCGGGAATGAAGCTTATGGAATTTTATTTACTACAATAGATACAGATAATCAGATATTGGAATCCAAAGCAATAGTATCTGAAAATATGCTCGGAACAGGGGAATACTGCACATTATCAGGGTTTATTCAAAGGGGAAACAAATTATTTAGTGCAGTGTGCCCTGTGGGAGTATCAGCTTATGGAGTAAAAAACAATAGCGAACTTCTAAGTGAGCAAGCAAAAGAATTAATCACTTCTGAGGGGATAATTTCTGGCAGCATTGAGCCTAATAAAACATATATTGCGATATATGATGGGATGAATTTCAATTCACCTAAAATAATATCAGACAACAGAATAAGCTACGCTACATCAAGGTACAGATCTCAATATTATCAAACAATTGATAAAGATAGCGATGGAAATATATATGTATTCTCCTCATCTTATCCATCAACACTTAACGGAATACAAAAAACAAATTTACCATCGGGAGTAATAAGAATAAAGAATGGAGAAGAGGCATTCGATGCTGATTACTATGTAAATTTTGAAGATGAGGCGGTAGCCGGAAGAGCTATGTATAAAGTGTGGCATATTAAAGATGATTACTTTTTAATGCAAATGTATGCAGAAAAAAGTGATGACAAATCTTACACTATGAATACAAATAAATTAGGAATATTCAGAGCTGCAACAAAAGAGTTTAGATGGGTAAATGGCCTGCCTAGTTTTGAAACAATATCATCTTTGAGCAGAAATGCATTTATAGATGAAGGCAAAGCATATATAGCTATAACACAAAATACACAAGGGGCAAAACCAATTATTTACCAGATTGATCCTGTTTCAGCGAACGCAATTGAAGGTGTAATTGTTACAGCAGATGGAATAAGTGCAATAGGCAAATTAGACAAACAATGAGAAAGTTATTTAAGAAATTTCATCTATGGTTATCACTCCCATTCGGATTAGTAATCTCAATAATATGCATATCAGGAGCTTCACTTGTTTTTGAACAAGAAATTATGGAGCTGGCAAAGCCTCATTTATATTTTGTAAAATCAGAGGGAAAGGATAAGATATCTATCAATAATTTGATGCCTATAATTACTAATAATTTACCTGATAGCACAAAAATAGCAAGTATAGAGATACCTTCAAAAGATGAAAGAAGCTATAAAGTAAATCTCACAAAACCTCGTAGAGCTGCAATATATGTAAACCCATATAATGGAGAAATACTTGGAAATAACGAAAGAGGTGCATTTTTTAGTTTCATGTTTAGATTGCATAGATGGCTTTTAGACTCACCTACTGGTAATGGAGGTATTGATTGGGGAAAACTTATAGTGGGTATATCTACCATTATCTTTATAATTAT
>CAZYQA010000425.1:0-1998 GCA_964649555.1 uncultured Muribaculaceae bacterium | reverse complement strand
GTATTTGTAATGAGATACTATGTACTTATAGTTTAGAATCTCTTTATTTTTTAAATTCTCTTGTAATATCTCTGTCGCTTTTGTGTATTCTCTTTTATTGAAGTGTGATAATGCTATAAATTGCTGAGACTTGAAATAATCATAACTATTAGGTTTACTTTTATTAAAATAATCTGTTGCAACAATATTTAGGCTATCGCTATCAAGCTTCAGTGTAAGGTTTACGCAACGATTCTTGAGGGAGTCTAAATTTATTGATAGAATAGTTAGTATTACAACTAGAATTTTCATTTTTTATTTCCAAATATATGTGTTGGATTCTTTTTTCTTTGATTTTCTTTTTGATTTAGGCACATAGAAATTCATTCCAAATACGACATTTGCAGATCTTGCTTTTTTATAGTCTATAAAAGAATTGATGCTATCGGTCATTAAAAATATTTCAAAACCGCTTCCTCTGTATAATCCTCCTATTCCTATATTAAAAGGATTTAGGGTTTTATAGGTGTATGAACCAAAAAGATCCCATCTCTTATTTAATGTTGAGTATGTATAGCCGGCAGAAACTTCAGCATAAGTTTTTGCATATTGGGGAACCGCTATCATTGTATTAAAAGTAATATTATGTTTCATATCTTCATCCACAGAGTATCTACCTCCCACTTGGAATACCATTGGTATATTAGATGTGAAATTTGTTACGATTGTATCTACCCCCATTACAGATGTCATTTCATCAATTGTATTATCAAATATATCTTTGAAAGAAGAGGTTTGATTAATCAGCGAGTTTATATCTTTTACACCTGTCCATCTATATGAAGCGTTGGGATTCTTGGTCTTGATTTGGGTAGAACTCTTCTCATTCCAGAATATTTTACCAATATCACTTGCTGAGGCGTATGCTTTTATCCTCTTATTATCCGATAAGTAAGAGAATCCCAAATCAATTGCAAAGCCGGGACTAAGATTCTTAAAGTCGAATGTATTCTCTCCATTGTCCGATAAATTAAGGTTTCCTGTCATTAAATTGATATTCCCTTGCAGATTATAGTGGTCAAGATGTTTATCTGCTATAATAACTGCTTTCTCAGCCTGTGCAGACACTCCGCCCATAATTCCTTTTAGCCTTACTCCTACATTAAAGTTGTTAGCAATTGTATGAGTATATGAAACTCCAAACTCGCCCCATCCCAAAGCATCGGGCGTAAATCCGATATTGAAAGTTTTCATTTTTTCAAGTGGATTATCCATGATAAACTCTACGGCATCTTTTGTAAATGTAAAATTCAGAGATGTTCTGGCTCTTAATGATACACCCATGAATCCGTTTTTACCTACACCAAAACCAAGATTGAATATATCAAGGTTTATCAGAGTCCTTATGCTGTTATCTTTATCAAGACTATTAAGTAAAGTTTGCGGATTAATTATAGTTTTTCCAGAAGCTAACGTGAAAATATCCGAATATGAAGTACTCGAAGTTATATTAGCATTAATATTACCAAATATTGGCATTGTTATAAAGAAGCGTGCGTTTTCCGGTACCAGAGCCGGATTCACCAAATAGCTTTGAGGTGTGTTTCTTGTTTGAAATAATATATTTTCTTGCCCGCTAGCTATTGTGCTTATAAGCATAAATATAAATAATATCTTTTTCATACTATATCTCTCCTTTTAAGTTTCCGGTTAGTTTCAATGTAAGATTTGCGCCTGAATATACAGATGCATAATTTCCATTAGCCATTTTTGGCATAGATGCGTTAAACTCAAATTTTAACTTACTACATTTCAAAAGCTTATCAACTAATTGGGTATCTAGCGTTTTGACAACAGGGTTTGTAGCATTTATTTCTCCCACCTTAAACTCACTACTTTGAGGTGAGTATCCGTTTGATTTAGGGATAATTATCGGTTCTTTAAACAATTCCACCTCACTTAAAGAATTATCAACTGCAATTAGGTTAAAAGATATATCCATAGGTATCATATTAGCAC
>CAZYQA010000424.1:0-2016 GCA_964649555.1 uncultured Muribaculaceae bacterium | reverse complement strand
ATAAGATAGCTGTAAATGAAAGCAAAAGGAATGATGCTGGTAGTTATGACACAGTAACAACTTTCTTTAACACCATTGTAAAGAAAGATAGCAAAACCACCTATAATGTAGGTGATTTAGTAAGAGTTTTTGGAAACTTCAACTCTTCTTCTTTCACAGATAAGCAAGGAGAGCCTAATCACTCTATCACAATCTTCCCTCTCGATATGCAGGTATTCAAGAGAGCAAAGAAATCTGATGATCTACCTGAATAAAACTCTATCACATTAAAAAATTAAAGATATAAACATAGAAGTTTATGGTACTAAATAGCATTTTGATAATAATTATTATAGCAATGTTTTTACTTTTTATTAAGAAGCAAAATAATCATGCCGCTTTAATAAGATTTTATTCTACACGTATCAATGAATATCACGAAAAAGAGAGAAACCTTCTTTCTGTTATAGAAAGTAATGATAAGGAGATTGCGGCATTGGCTTGCTTTGCAGGAGAAGCTTTACATGACCAAGTCGTAAAATTATCAAACTTTGGGGAAAATAAAGATGTAGATTGGCTCATAGATATGACATCAAAATTAAGAATGTCAAGTTCTATTGAAAAATTTGAGTATTACCTAAAACAAGATGATAATTTCCTTGAAGAAAAAAAATTAGTTCTCAAAGAAGTCTATAACCGTTCTAAAGAGTGTAAAACGAATGCAAAGTTAGGTGTAGTAGCCTTTTATCTTGAGGTTAGATTAAATGAATACATAAAAAACCAATTAAAACCAATTAAAACCAATTAAAAATGAAAAATATTATCACAACCCTATTTTTAGCAGTATTATTTTTATTCTCATGTACAAAAGAAAACATGAAAAATATTGCAGATAACACTACACAAGATAGTAATTTAACAATTACTATAGCAAATCAAACTAAATCTGTTACCTCTAACACTCAAATAGAGGATAACACAATTAATACATTAGAACTATTCATCTTCAATAAAGATGGGGCAAATGCCGGAGAGCTTGACGCCTACAAGAAGTTTGGAGGAGCAGATGGCCTAACCAATCTGACAATCAAGGCAACTACCGGGAATAAAATTATCTATGCGGTAGCCAACTCGCATAAAGAGAATTGGCAGGGAGTTGTAACCTTACCTCAGTTCCAAAATGAGATCGTTTCTATTACAAAAGATAACCTCAAAGATTTTGTTATGATAGGTAATGTTGAAGCAACACTTCAACTTGCAACATCTGTTACTTTTGCTATTGAAAGATTAGCAGCAAAGATAAAGCTAAACTCTATAAGAACATCTTTTGCCGGCACTCCTTATGAGGGCATGAGTTTAACAAATGTAAAGGCGTATCTTATTAATGTTCACTCAGCCAAATTATACCATAATGGCACTGTTACAACTCCTACTATATTAAACCCTAAAAAAGCGGTAAATGTAGATATCAATAGTTGTGCTATGCCGGGGATGTTATATGATGTTATAACACCAGCTATTAATGATGCCGGGTATAATACAGCTCATTACTTCTATGCTTATGAGAATATTAGGAATACCGAGGATGCAACAAATAGGTTTACAAGATTAGTTATACAAGCAGATTTAAATGGTAAGACTTACTATTATCCTATAAATCTAAATCAAGACACATATGGCTACGATCCAACAAATGGCCACTTTGGTCTCAAAAGAAACACATTATATGAAGTTAATGTAACTATTATGCGTCCCGGCTCAACTGATCCTGATGAGCCTGTAGTCTTTGGAACATTAAATTGTACCCTCAATGTGCTAAATTGGAACAATACTTTAACAGCCAACCCTGAATTTTAATTTTAATATGTATAAAGATATAAAGATCTTATTGCTTCTTATGCTTACCTTATCCTCATGCTCTGATACAATCTATGAGGATAGGAAAGAGTGTCCTTGCATTTTAACATTAGATTTATCCAATGTTACAGTTCAAGACAACTCCCCATTATACCTGTGGGTGTTCGGGGAAGATGATAA
>CAZYQA010000423.1:0-2031 GCA_964649555.1 uncultured Muribaculaceae bacterium | reverse complement strand
CAAACTTTTATCAGTTTTAAAGCTTAATTTTAAAGTAATTAAGTATAGTATTATAGTTATCTTGTGCAGAAAGACAAGTATCCATGAGATAACCTTTTATATGTGGCCAGTTTTGTAATCCTCGATAATAGAACATCTTAAGATCATCATCAATAATAATTGGAACTATATTATTTGCCAGGCACTCCTTGAACATTATAAGACGCCCTACACGACCATTTCCATCTTGAAAGGGGTGGATACTCTCAAATCTATGATGAAAGTCTATTATTGTATCTAAAGTTTTATTTTTAATAGCATTATACTCTTTTATGAGCTGTTTCATTTTATACCCTACCTCTTCAGGGGCAGTTGTTTCATTACCTCCAACTTCATTAGGTAGCTTTTTATATTCTCCAACCATAAACCAATCTTTCTTAGCATCGGAAGTGCCACTCTTTAGAATGCAGTGTATCTCTTTAATTATGCCCTCAGAGAGTTTTAACAGTGCGTTATCTATACAGTAATCAATAGCTCGAAAATGGTTTGTAGTCTCTATAATGTCATCTACATTTACTGCTGAATCTGTAATACCAATAGTATTTGTTTCAAAGATATAACGAGTCTGTTCCTTAGTAAGACAACTCCCCTCAATGTGATTAGAATTGTAGGTTAAATCAATCTGCGTACGATGATAAATGCCACCTTTTAGTTTCATACCCTTTTGCTCTTTAAGAATATTTAGCAAAGGGGTGTATTTTATTTTTATATTTTTTTTAGGGGGAACAGCATCATAAGGGATATTCCAAGTTTTACCTACCAAGAATGCACCATCAATACGTTCCGTAGCACAATAGTTGCGGACTGTACGCTCAGAAATACCCCATTTTTCCGAGAATTTTTTAACTGAAATATAATCCATAATTGTTCTATTATCGGCAAAAATCAATACCTTACTATATGCAAATATAGCACCTTTTTGCCGATAACGGCAAAAAATAATAGCATCCTTATATAATTTATCAAATATAGCTGCAAAGAGACAAGAAGTTATTAAATTTGCTGAAATAATACTTTTAATTTATGGCGCTGCAAACCTTTGATAATATTATTCAAGATATAAAAAATAGAAACTTCTCCCCTATTTATATATTAATGGGGGAAGAACCATATTATTCAGATATAATCTTGGAAAAATTGATTGAAACGGTACTAACCCCACAAGAGAAGGAGTTTAATCAAACTATCATGTATGGTGCAGATACTAATGCAGCAGAAATAGTGCAACTATGCCGAAGATTCCCTATGTTCTCAGAGAAACAGCTTGTAGTAATAAAAGAGGCACAGGCAATAGGTAAAACAGAGGCATTTGAATTTTATTTTGACCAGCCATCACCTGAAACAATCCTTGTTCTAGCCTTCAATGGCAAAAATATGGATAAAAGGAGCAGAGCATATACAAAAGCAAAAGATAAAGCCTGCATATTCGAGTCTAATCTCATTAAAGAGTGGGAAACCGACAAATGGATCATCAAACACATCAAAAGCAAAGGATTTGAAATCAATACCGATGCTGCAATCTTGATGGCAGAGTTTACAGGTAACAGTTTAAGGAAGATTGCTCTTGAATGCAATAAGCTAATAACCGGATTATCAAATGGTAATAAAACTATTTCTATAAAAGATATTGAAAAAAACATAGGCATCTCAAAAGAATTTTCCGCATTCGAGCTATGCAATTCCATCACCAGAAGAGATTACAGCAAATCCTTCGACATTGCATATCATCTTGGATCAAATTCTAAGAAATACCCACTTACACTCACTCTAGGCGCAATGTTCTATTACTTTTCAAGGCTTCTAAAATGCCATTCCTATTATTACAGAGATAAAGGGATGCCCGAAAGAGCAGCAGAAAAAGCGGGAATATATAGAAATCAGGTAAAAGATTATGTACTGGCAATGAGAAACTTCCCTCTCAAAAAGAATATACAGATTATCTCTCTTATAAGAGAATATGATTACAAAAGCAAAAGCAATAGCGGAGGAAAT
>CAZYQA010000422.1:341-2036 GCA_964649555.1 uncultured Muribaculaceae bacterium | reverse complement strand
AATCTTCCGGTTACATGGCACGAGCTGCATATCTGATGAATGGAATTATGAAAAAAGTGGGGCTGCAAGGGTGCTCTTTTATCCCTCTGATTATGGGATTCGGATGTAATGTTCCAGCTATATTGGCATCTAAGACTATCAAAAGCAATAGTACCCGTATCATCACTATTCTGATAAATCCCCTTATGTCATGTAGTGCAAGACTCCCTGTGTACTTACTTTTAGTGAGTGCATTTTTCCCAAAAGGGGCAGGACTTGTACTTTTTGGGATATATCTGTCGGGGATACTACTTGCCGGATTATTTGCTCTTATATTTAGAAAAACTCTTTTTAGCAAACAAAATGATTATCCGCAAGAGATACTCCCACCATATCAAATGCCCATCTTCAAGAATGTAATATCTGATACTTGGGAAAAAGGGGAACAATATTTAAAAAAAATTGCGACAATCATATTAGCCGGATCAATAATTATTTGGGTGCTAAATTATTTCCCAACACAAGACCACTCATTCCTATATATGTTTGGAGAGCTGATAGAGCCTATAATGCGCCCACTGGGGTTTGACTGGAAAGTTAGTGTATCTCTGCTCACAGGAATACCTGCAAAAGAGGTAATAGTTAGCTCACTGGAAGTACTGGGAGCATTAAATTCTCTCACCCCTGCAAGCGCAATAGCACTCATGTTATTTACTCTTATATACTTCCCATGCTTTGCAACAATAGTAGCAATAAAAAACGAAACGGGCTCATGGAAGTGGTCACTTTTCACAATTGCCTACACCTTAGTTTTAGCTTGGATAGTTGCATTCATCGCATACAAGTTATTTTCATTATTTTTATAAACAGCTTCATATTATGGAAATTCTTACACTACAAAATATTATAGCAAGCATTTTAGTAATAATTGCAATAGCGTATGTAATATATAAAGCTATAAGAGCTATAAAAAATAAGAAGAACAGAAATATATCATGCGGAGGATGCAACGGATGCCCCTCAAAAAATGGCTGTAGCCCACAAGAGAAAGACAATTGCACTCTATATTAGATCTTTAATCTCATTAATATCTACAATATTATTTACGAGTGCATAAATTGTCAATCCTGCCGGGCTATGAATCTGGAGTTTGTTTATAATATTACGCCTATGGGTATTTACAGTATGAGTTGATAAAAATAATTTTGCTGCAATCTCTTTGTTTGTCATTCCATGCACTATACAAATGAGCACCTCTCTCTCTCTTTCACTCAATCCGTCTGCATTATTGGAATCGGAGAAATTATCTTTATTATTAAATTTATCCTCCAAATATTCAACAACCGGCATAAGCAACTTATCTTCCACAACATTATGTGATTCAAGATCTTTTGCACACACAAAAATATCATATAAAACGCTATTGAGAGCATTGGTTGAGTGAGCAGGAAAATATTTTATTATTATATCTTTCAACTCAGACAATTTTGTTTGTATATCATCATGTTGCTCACTAAAAATACGTATAGAATAACCATTTTTACCAATTTCCTGATTAATCAGAGAGTGCACATAAGGGAAAATCTCCTCATTTTCATGTTCCATGTGCTTTCTAACCTGAGCAACATATTCATCGAAATATTTTAAAATTAGTTTTGACAAATCTTTCCCTGCTCCACTCATTGCCTCCTCTAGTGCTCCTCTTATAATAGGGAA
>CAZYQA010000422.1:0-331 GCA_964649555.1 uncultured Muribaculaceae bacterium | reverse complement strand
TCTTGATGAATTACCTCCATTGCCGGAGGAAACAAATGATAAAAATAATAATGAGACTTTTTTAGATAGCCTGAAAGCGATGCTATAAATTGTATATTATCTTCCTTTTTATTATTCTTGAAAGAATAAACATATTTTCCATCTGATAACACAAGATTCACCACAGCTAAAAAAGTATCACAACTCACTCCATTAGAAACACATACATCCATAATACTCTTCTCTCCAAATCCAAGAGCAATCCCAAAACGACTCAAGACATTAAGCATTTCATAAAAATAAGCCCATTAAACAAAAGAAAAAGCATCGCAAAAAATTGCAAAAAATCAAA
>CAZYQA010000421.1:0-2041 GCA_964649555.1 uncultured Muribaculaceae bacterium | reverse complement strand
CTTTACTTCGTGTTGGCTCATCTATAGTTATTCTATTTTCTTTACTTAAATCAAACAAGTCTGTAATAGCTATGATAGTATTTAATCCTTGTTCTCTCATGTTTTCAGGTGTAACCCATGTGCCATTTTCATCTTTATGATAATAGGTATATGGAGTTTCAAATGTTGTAGATAATGTTTGCTTTTTAAATTGTTCATACATCCATCCTTCTAGATATCTAGGTGCTATTTTAGAAAAGCTTAATTCATCTTTGCTAAAATATGGATTATCCATCATGGTCATATTTGCTAATAACATTAGGTTGTTATAGTATTTGTCTGATGTGGATTCTGCGTCGTGTATCCAATATGTTACATGTGGGGCAATTTGTGAGTGCATATTAAGAAATGCAGTAGGTGTTATCTTATTGTTTTTTAATGTGTATAAAAAGTTTCTTATATTTTTTACCTCTTTAGCAGTCACATCTTCTTTGTTATCCCAGTTTACTTCCAAATTTATTCCGTGGCTATTGGATCTTGACATTCCATCATTTACACCATCGGGATTAGTAAAAGGGAGGATATAGAATATGGTATTCTCTCTTAAATCTTTAGCTAAATTGCTGTTTGATGCAAGAATATCAATTATACCTTCAAGTTGCCAGCTACTAGGAGTCTCACTAGGGTGTATTCTCCCATGGATATATATTACTCTCTTCTTTTTATCTTCTTTTCTGTATTTTAATTCTCCTTTATTCGGAATTATTCCATCATGTATATTGTTTGTTATTGCCAACATTGTCATTTCTCTGCCATTTTCACTCTCACCTATAGTAAATTCTTTTACATCGATATGGTTATTCCATTCTGCAATTTTATCTTTTAACCTATTGTTGCTATATGGAACAAAGTATGCAATCCAGACACTATCATTCTGATATATTTTAGTGATTGATTTATTATCTATCGGTACCTCTTCTTTTGTAAATCTGTTCCAATTTATATTGTCATAGCTATATACAGGCCTCCTGGAGTCATTATAATTGATGTTAAGAACAATTTCTTTGTCTTTAACTCCTGTCATAAGGAAATAGAACCAACGTTTGCTTGGTTCAAGTTTTGGGCTTGCAGGGTTAGCAGGATCGGCTTTAGTTTGAATATTGTATATGTATTGCTCTAAAGAGTCACCTTGATTCTGCTTAATTATTCTTTCTTCCAATTTAATTTCTCCAATAGCACCGCTACTGAAATTGGTGAAGAAGTTTACCTGAGCGCGTGAAGTTACAGGAATAATTATTAGTAATATTAGGATTATTCGTTTCATGTTTTGTTTATTTATTTTCTTTTAATGTTGCGGCGTGTGCAAAAAGTGCAAAATCTCCTATGCAGGGGTCATCTGGAAATATTGTTTTGAGATAATCGGTTATCTGTTGAGCTGTAGTAATATCAGCGCTTTTTCTAGTGGTTATTCCTAAACTTAATGCACTTCTATGTACGTGTACATCAAGCGGAATGATTAGTTCGCTTGGTTGAGTGTTTTTCCAAATTCCAAGATCTACATTGTTATCATTTCTTACCATCCACCTTCTAAGCATGTGTATTTTTTTATTTGCAGCTTTCAGATCGCTTTTTTGTCCATATATTTTTACTCTTATTTCATCAGGAGTAAAATGTTCAATTGTATTGTGAGCTGAATATATCTCTTTAAGATTTGAGCAAATTTGTGCGAAATCACTCCATTTAATTGTCCTATGAAGGCTTATATCATCATTTTTATAGTTACCTGCCATTACATATTCATAGGGTTTCCAATTCATTTCATTCATTGCTCTGGTGATATCTCTTACGATCATATCTCTTCTTCCCCATGCAAGATGAGCTGAAATTATTCCGGCTATTTCGATATCTTGTAGCGGAGCGTTTTTTCTAAGGAAGTGCTTTGGAAATATAATAGGATCAGTTTTAAAAAAATCTTCATTATTATATTGTTCTGAAAGCTCTTTTATTCTTTTTACTTTTGCCATAAGTTTATTTACCTACCGGTAAGTATATTATATGAAAT
>CAZYQA010000420.1:0-2050 GCA_964649555.1 uncultured Muribaculaceae bacterium | reverse complement strand
ACTTTACTCTGTTTATTAATTCGGGGACAGGATCCTTTTCAATTATAGTATCATTATTTAGAAAAAACATATACTCGCCGGTAGCAAAGCTAATACCCAGATTATTGCCCCCTGCAAAGCCAAGATTAGTTTCGCTCCTTATTATTCTTACATTATCATACTTTTTGCAATCTCTCAAAAGTAATTCATAATCACTATCAACAGACCCATTATCAACAATAATAAATTGATAATAGCCTGATGCACAGCTAATAAATGTTTCAAGCATCTCAATGGTATCTCTACTCCCATTAAAATTTACAGATATAACTGACACATTATAATGTATGTTGTCCTGCTTTTTCATCTAATAACATCTTATCAATTCTAGGAATCACAAAAAATAGAGCCATCGATGTATATACAAATATACAATTAGGTATCTGTCCAAGTATCTCATTAGCATAGGATGCCACAATAACACCTGCTACACCACCCAATAAAGCAATATTTATCCCTTTCAATAAATTATCTCTTATCCTAAAGAGAATTTGATATGCGCTATATATTATGGCGTATAGTAATAACAATATGTTTAATATTAAGCCTACAATACCTGTTTCAACCCATAGCATTACAAACCAAGAATCAGTAGGGATGGTAGTTTGATATGCCCCGGGCAAAAATTTTGATGCCTTCACCCCGGCTAAACCTACCCCAACTCCAAATGGCTTATCCACCATGAATGTTTTTAATAAGGCTTGATTCTGCTTTCTCACTACCATAGAAGGATCGTTTACATTTAAAGCAGATCTTACTCTTCTCACAATAGCATTCCCCTCCCCAATATGGGTATATTTTAAGAATATAAATGCACCAATAAGCATAACCAAGCAAAGTAAAGCAATTTTAATTCTACCACTTAATATTATCATAGCTAAAAATCCGACAAAAGGGATTGCAATTGCCACCCTTGTACCCGATAGCAACATTCCATACAACGCCAAAAGTGAAACTATTGCATACCAAAACTTTAAGGCATTACTTTTTGTGTAAAAAATTAATATAGAGAATACCGTTAATGACATAGCCATTTGTGCTCCAAAGTTTGCAGCATCTGTAAAGAAAGAGAAATATCTTACTCCATATCCTATGATATGTGTCACTTTACCACCACCCTGAAATAACCAAAGACTCTCAAAAGCATCAAATCCTATAAATTTTTGCATGATGGCTTTACCAGCACCTAACACCGTAAGGATAGACCATATTTTAAGGAAAATTGTGATATCCTTAGTGTTCTTAACAACTGCCGGAACTATCACACTTATCAGAAACATATATAATGCAATACCCCTGAAAGTTACAAACCAGGCAGATGACAACCCTCTAGGATTAAGAAACTGAAAAGCAATATATACCAGCCATATTAGCGAAATTATTGTATATCCGTTAAACGAATTTTTAAAGTTATAACTTGATTTATCTTTAAGAAAACTGATATGCAAAAATATAATCAGAATATTAACAACTAAAAGCATATCCAGCAATGTACCAATGGGAAACTCTGAATAAGGCATATATCTGTTTAAACCAAGCAATACATAGCCAATACATACTGATATAAAATAAAAATTTCTCGGAGAATTTATACTAAAAAACATCAGTACCAAAGATAAAGGGAGCAACGACGCAGCTAAGCCAACTATCAACCCCTGCTTAATAAAGAGCAAAGATAA
This sequence comes from uncultured Muribaculaceae bacterium, assembly GCA_964649555.1. Lineage (GTDB taxonomy): Bacteria > Bacteroidota > Bacteroidia > Bacteroidales > UBA932 > Egerieousia. Next base: position 332 of record CAZYQA010000420.1, on the reverse strand, counting down.
AATTAGCAATGATATAAATATACCACATATAGAATATAAACCCAAGCGCGAATTGCCCATATACCCTAATTTGATGTCAAGCCAAGTTGTAGCATCTTATATCTCCATCTTCTAAACTTAGAATAAGGAGGTAGTAACCCTGTAAATGTCTCAACTGTTTCTGTACTAGCCATAGTTATACAACCAACTATCGGAGTACCATTAGAAAGCATTTTTATTTTATCTAAAAGCATATTATCTGCTTCTGTCCACACTTTATTAGCACCTACAGCAAGAACATTAATATCAACATCATTTATAAAAAACTGAGGAATATAAGATTTACTTATAGG
>CAZYQA010000419.1:0-2059 GCA_964649555.1 uncultured Muribaculaceae bacterium | reverse complement strand
CTTTGATTTTAATTTTTCTGCTGTTATCTGTTTTAAGTGCATTATTATTATTTACATCAGTTACAGCAAGTTCAGATATTATAGAATATTTATTTTTTAGCAATTTACCTTTATATTTTGCGGTAAAATTTAGTTCAAGCCTTCCGTAATCATAAAACCATTTGTCATTATATTTCTTATAATTAATTGAATAGCTGGCATTTGTTACAACAAAGTCCGAATTATCCGGTTTACGCTTAATAAACTCTTTCCATGCTTTAGGGTTATTCTCAACATTCATATTGAAATCTGCCTTAATCAAAGCCAGAGATTCACTTGAAATATATAGTTTACCCCTAAACATTATATCATTTATAGAGTCTTTCTGATTGAAACTCAACACATAAATATTTTCTCCATCTTTATATACACTTGGCTCCAACTTAAAATCATAGTATTGATGCGCATTTATAAGATCACAACCGATAAAGTTATTTTTCATAAGATCTATATGCATCATTGTTATAGGACCACCTTGGAATTTTACAAATAGTGTATCTTCTTTCTTAAAATTCTCACTACCTCTCCCCTTGTATATGCCGAGAACATCACTGGCAAAATTATTATAAGGTGCTTTATTTATATCAATAATAGCCTCGTTTAGTGTAAGATATGTATTACCTTTCTTTATAATTTCTCTATAAAATGCTACTAATCCTTCTCTATTTACTGAGAAATTAGCTTTAATATTTTGAGATGAAAATACCCTATCAAATAGAATAATGGCATCACTAGGGCGCACTGTAATGCTTTTAATTGAAAGGTTGGAAGGGGATAACTTTGCTGAATGAAGCCTATTACCCGCAAAAAGTTGAGCAGGTAGAGATAAGTTATCGTAGCCTATGAAAGAGAATATCAACGTATCAGTTTGTGCAAATCCTCCCGGTATTTTAAGCGAGAAAACCCCATCTGAATTAGAAATATTAGAGATCGATGTGCCTTTCATGGAAACTGAAGCAAAAGGCAGTGATTTTCCGGTGGAAGCATCCACCATTTTCCCTGTGATTGTTGCATATTCCTGTGAATATATGACTAAAGGGATAATCAAACTAAAAAACAGGATAAGTTTCTTCATAGCATTACGTATTTATGCGAATATACTTATATTTTATTAATTTTGCAGCAAACTAATTACAATGAGAAAGAAAAAAGAGAATATCATCCTAGAAGGAATTGAAATAGAAACAGTTGCAGCAGAAGGAAAGGCTATTGCCCATGTTGATGGAAAAGTGCTGTTTGTACCGCATTGCGTTCCGGGAGATGTAGTAAATGTGAGAGTTACTAAAAAGAAAAAAGGTTTTATGGAAGGTGTGGTAAAAAATATGGTTACCCCCTCTCCTCTTCGTTTAGAGCCTTTTTGCGAGCATTATGGAGTTTGTGGTGGTTGTAAATGGCAACCTCTACCCTATCATTTGCAATTAGAATTTAAGAATCAGCAAGTTATAGATCAGCTTACGCGTATCGGGAAATTAGATTTACCAGAGGTGCTACCTATTCTTGGTTCTGAGAAAACTAAATATTATAGAAATAAACTTGAATATACTTTCTCAAATAAGAGATGGATTTTGGAGAAAGAGGAGGCTGAGAATTTGTCAGAGATTGAGAAATTAGGCTTAGGATTCCATATTAGTGGATTCTTTGATAAGGTTTTAGATATTAAAAATTGCCATTTACAAGCAGAGCCTTCTAATGCTATTCGTTTATTCATTAGAGATTATTGTGTTACAAATAATTTACCTTTCTTCGACCTTAGAGAGCAACATGGTTTAATGAGAAACCTTATTATTAGAACAACTTCTACCGGAGAGGTGATGGTAATTGTTGTTTTTGCTCATAATAGTGATGCAATTAGTGGCTTATTGGATGCTCTTAAAGAGAATTTTCCACAAATTACATCATTAAATTATGTAATAAATGAGAAGAGAAATGATACAATCTCAGATTTAGATGTTGTATGCTATAGTGGAAATGATGCTATTTATGAGCAGGGATATCGGGCTTTGGCTTGATGTTAAAAAAG
>CAZYQA010000418.1:0-2059 GCA_964649555.1 uncultured Muribaculaceae bacterium | reverse complement strand
AGATTATGAACAATATCGATTTAGAACAATTAGCAATAGATTATCCTGATAATGCAACAGGGTTCGAACCAGATTTCGTTCAGCAATTAAAAGCGTTGTTCTCAGTTGTAAGAGTAGAAGAAGGAAAAATAGTATTTAATATAAATACAATAGAAGCTCCAAACTTCAACGCAACAGGAGAGTAAAAATGCATAAATATAAAAATACGAATATTTCAGATTTATATGAGGCTTTTGATAGAGAAGATATCAAAAACTTAACAGTAGAAGAAGATGTGCTTAGTCTAAATGGGAAGAACTTTTCAACAAAAGGAGTTCCCATAGAAGATTGTATCCCTAAAAGAATTACTGACTCTAGTTTTCTTGGTTATAGCCAAGAATATACAATTAGAGGTTTTAGTATTCGAGGAACTGCAAGTGACCCTGCCCCAAAAAACAAGAGACCTATTGGTATTTTACTAAAAACTTTATCAGTAGGAGAATATCACATATACAAAGAAAATGGTATTACTTATATTAAAGATGTCAAAACTAATGAGGTTAGCCCGCTGTCTCCTAAATATAATCCTGATTATCTCCACTTTGAGCTCCAAGGTGGAGGCGGAGGCGGAGGCGGAGGCTTCATCGGCGGTATGGGAGGCTCAGGTGGAGCCTATGTTTTTGCTTCTGTTAAAGTAATTGGTACTATTAGGATTATTGTTGGAGATAGAGGAATTGCTCCTGACGCGGACCATGCTTATGGACAAAGCGGCCAACACACACTATTGTATGTAACGATTGATGGCAAATTGGTAACTTTGCAAGCCACAGGAGGTTATGGCGGTGAAAACGAAGTTAATGCTTGGAATAAAGAAGTCCCACCTCAAATTAATCTTAATGGAATTTCAGAAGGTGATAATATCAAGATCTTGAAATCAAATAACGGTGGACAAGGGGGGCATAGAGATAATCCTGGCGGAGGCACCTTTGGTCCGTTTTCTTGTATTTTTAATTGTCCAGAACAAAATTTTATTACTCGTGGAGGTATTCCTGGTGGAGGAATAGATAACGACTTCGCTAATGGTGGAGGAGGAGGTTCCTCTGTTATGGGGAAAGGTGGACAAGGTCATAAATATTCTAGAGGCGGAGATGCCGAAGGGATAGGAGCTGGCGGAGCAGGTGGCTCATATCAAGTAGGAAAAAGAAATAGAGGCGGACATGGAGCCGCAGGAGTCTGCTATATATATTATTAAGAGGTAAAAATGGATAAACAATTAATGACGCCAAGCGGCGAAAAAGTATACCCACAAACTAAATCAACGCTCGTTTATGATAATAATTTGGGAAAAACACAAGCTCAAATTAATCAAGAATTTATAAATAGTAGTAAAGCAATAAGAGAGGGAATAGAAAATCATTTAGTTCAATATGACAATAATAATGGACTAATTCCTTCAAATGTTCTTGTTGAAGAAAATAATGTCAAGGGGATACATAATATAGAAATAACAAATCAATTAATTAGCCCAACATTTAACACTAGTGTTGATGGTGAAGTTATAGATAGTTCATATGGATTACGCTCTACATTAGATTCGAACCCAACATTGTCTTTTAATGTATCAGAATTAAGAGGCGTAAGTATCCGTTCACTTGCTTATGGTAATGGCTTTTATGTCCTTTGTGATACTTTTGGCAAGATTTATTGAAGTAAGAATATATACGAAGAACAGACAAAATGGGGTAGCTTCGATACAGGACTACCAGAAGGAAGTATTTGGTTACAAATTAAGTTTATAAACAACAAATTTATAATAACAGGTACAAATGGTTATTTATGCGTAATTGACGGTGATGTTAGGGATTTTAACAACTACACAATTACACAAAGTATTGCAAATGAAACAGTGTTTAACTTTGATTTTTGGCAAGGAGAATATGTTATGCTTGCAAGCAATAAGATTTATACTTCTACTGATTTGACTAATTGAACTGAATATGTAGTTGATATTACACAAACTTTTTCTTATAGAGGAATTTCAACAAACAATGGCAAATTAGTTATTTCAGGCTCAAAAAAC
>CAZYQA010000417.1:0-2062 GCA_964649555.1 uncultured Muribaculaceae bacterium | reverse complement strand
TCGTGATGAGATTGCAGCTAAAAATGATACACTCGACTTAGGCTTGATTGCTGATAGTAGTCTGCAAGACTCAGCCACTCTTGGTGAGCCTGAAGACATTATTGCAGAGGCAAAAACAGAACTAACCGAGATAATGAACCAATTAGAGGCAATGCTAAAGGAGTTGAAATAATGGAGAATATATTGCCAAATAATTGGGTAGAGACTGACATAGGATCAATAACTACTAAGCCTCAATATGGCTGGACTTCTAAAAGTAATGATTTTGGATGTGTTAAATATCTAAGAACAACAGATTTGAGTAAAGGTATTGTTGATTGGGACAAAGTACCATACTGCTTAGAAGCTCCTGATGATATAAATAAATACCTATTAGAGCATAATGATATTTTAATCTCACGAGCAGGATCTGTTGGCTTAAGTTATAGGGTTAGTAATCCTCCTGAAGATGTAGTTTTTGCATCATACTTAATAAGATTTAAGACTTTTATAAACTCTAAAATTGTTTCTTATTATTTACTTACATCTGCTTATTGGGAACATATATCAGACATGTCTGCTGGTATTGCTGTTCAGAATGTCAATGCCCCCAAATTGGCGAGTTTAAGAATTCCTTTGCCGCCATTGGCAGAGCAGGAGCGTATTGCGGCGAAATTAGATGTGTTGTTTGGGCAGTTAGATATGATGCGTCGTTCGGCAGAGCGCATCCCCGACCTAATTAAAAATTTCCGTCAACAAATCCTCACCTATGCCGTCACAGGTCGCCTCACCCACGACTGGCGACAAAACAAAAACCTAAAATCTCCATCTATAAAAACATTAGAAGTTTCTGATTATTTTCTCCATAAAATACCAACCAATTGGATTTATTCTATTATTGAAAATATTGGAAAGGTTAAAGGAGGCAAACGACTTCCTGCTGGAGAAGAGTTAGTTAACGATAATACTGGATTTCCATATATACGTGCTAGAGATCTTAAAGAAGGCACTGTGTTAGTTGACAATCTAATGTATTTACTTCCTGAAACTCAATTCAAAATAAAAAACTACATTGTTAAGACAGATGATGTGTATATAACAATTGTCGGTGCAAAAATTGGTGACGCAGGTATTATTCCGCTGTCAATGAATAATGCTAACCTAACTGAAAATGCTGCTAAGATAACAGACCTTCATAGTGAATTGTTACCTCGGTATTTGTCGTTATGGTTGCGTGCATCTATTTGTCAATTTAATATTCAAGACTCAATTAAATCAGCAGCACAAGGCAAGTTAGCTTTGTCTAGAATAAATAAACTTCCTATATACATACCTCCAACCGAGGAACAAACCGAAATAGTAAACCGAGTTGAATCACTTTTTGAGAAGTTAGATAGTATAGAGCGTAGATACAAAACTCTAATGCAGAAAATCGAAAATCTTCCGCAAGCCTTGCTACACAAAGCATTCAAAGGTGAGCTCGTTGAGCAACTCCCCACCGACGGCAACGCCGCCGACCTACTCCACGAAATCACCCAACTCAAAAACTCCCTAAAAAAGTAACTGCATCGCCACATTGACGCATAATAACCTTAAAATTTCATATTATGGCTAACGAAAATATAATTATAGATTTAGCACACAGCTCGAATGCTATCGCTTTTAAAGAAAATAATATAATACATAAAGATGAATTCGAAAAGATTAAGAACGAAATCAAATATCGAGTCGAAAAGATAGAAAAAGGAGTTGTAGAAACCACAGCTTTAGACACTATCACTATATTTGGAAGTAGAGGTAGTGGTAAAACATCATTTCTAAAATCTTTACAAGAGTATTATAAGGATAATAGCGATATTGAAGTAATAAATATCATTGACCCTACTATGATTGAAGAAAAAGGGCATATATTTTTGACTATAATCTCTCAAATCAAAGTCAAGGTCGATATGAAGTTTAAGGAGATTGAATGTAGTAAAAGAGAGGGTATTTTTGTTGATAAAGAAGATTGGCGAAAGAAACTATTGAAACTCTCTGCAGGACTACCTTCAATTGAAAATATAGATATATCTATGGACGGATG
>CAZYQA010000416.1:0-2070 GCA_964649555.1 uncultured Muribaculaceae bacterium | reverse complement strand
ATGGAAATATATTTTATTATTTATCCAATTTGCATCCTCTATGATATTTATCACATTATTATTTATATCCATATTACAATATAGGATGATGCTGGGTGCAGGTACAGGATATGAATATAATAATCTAGTTTACTCAGTTGTATCAGCATTAGAAAAAGAGAAAAAATTAGCCGTTAAAAATGAGATATCAAATCTTAATTGTGTTGAATCAGTAACATTCACTAGCACAATGCCAATGTGGGGATACTCAGGCAATAATGTAAGCTTACCAAATGATGATAAAGATTATTTTAATATTGCAGATCAAGAATATGTTGGCGAAGGATTCTTAGAATTATTTAATATCACTTTGGTAAGAGGGAGAAACTTTAATGAAAGCATATCTAACAACCGTGAGATTATGGTGAGTGAATCATTTGATGAAAAACTCAGCCAGATGAAAGGATGGGATGATGGAGTACTCGGTAAGGAGGTGCATATTTCTGCTTATGAGGGATATTATACAATATGTGGTATTTATAAAGATTTTGTAATTGGAAACCATTTATGGAAAGATAAGAGGCCCTCTGTTGCATTTTTAGCCAACGATCATAGCCCATTAATAAATAATACAGAAATTATAGTAACAAAGCTAAAGAGTGTAAATGCTCAAAATATAGCTGAAATTAAAACAGCGATAGATAATATAGCTCCCGACAAAGAGATTGAAGTATTCTCGTATGCAAACGAATATGAGAGTAGCTATATTGAATATAGAAAAATAAAAGACTCTATTTTAATTGCAGGAATAATTGTACTATTAATTACAGTCATAGGATTAGCGGGATACTCAAAAGATGAAATAGAAAAACGCAGAAGCGAGGTTGCAGTAAGAAAGATTAATGGTGCAACCCTAAGTGAGCTATTAAGTCTTTTCATTAAACAAATCTTAAAATTATCAATCCCTGCAATAATAATTGGTGGAATTGCAGCATTCATAGGTGCAAATTATGCACATGAATCTTTAGCAAATAAAATAGATCTAAGTTGGTGGATATTCTTAATATCAGGTATTACAACAATAGCAATTGTTGTATCTATTACAATATTATCTATTATAAAAACGGCTAATGCCAACCCTATTGAAAATCTTAAATCAGAATAAATTATTAAACAATTAAAAATAAAAGTTATGGCACTATTAAAAGTTGAAAACTTAAAGAAAAATTTCCGTACGGAAGAGATTGAAACAATCGCTCTAAACGGTGTATCATTTGAAGTAAATGAGGGTGAATTTGTAGGTATTATGGGCCCCTCAGGATGTGGCAAATCTACATTACTGAATATTATCGGGCTTTTAGATAACCCCACAAGTGGTAAATATGAACTTTTCGGCAAAGAGGTAGCAAGCCTTAAAGAGAAAGAGAGAACTAAATTCAGAAAAGGTAATATTGGATTCGTATTCCAAAGTTTTAATTTAATTGATGAACTCAATGTATATGAAAATGTGGAACTTCCATTAATATATTTAAACATTAAATCATCAGAAAGAAAAGAAATGGTAAATAACATTCTAAAAAGAATGAATATCAGCCATAGAGCAGGACACTTTCCACAACAACTATCGGGAGGGCAACAACAAAGAGTTGCTATAGCAAGAGCAGTTGTATGTAACCCTAAATTAATTCTTGCCGATGAGCCTACAGGTAACTTAGACTCTAAAAACGGTAAAGAGGTAATGGAATTACTTTCTGAACTTAACAGAGAAGGAACAACCATCATAATGGTAACTCACTCTCAACACGACGCATCTTACACTCAACGCATATTAAATATGTTTGACGGAGAACTAGTTAAGGATGTTAGAAACGAAATGTAAAATAAAATAAATGAACAACCTAAAAGCATTCTTTAGATTTCTGAGCAGAAACAAGCTATATACTTTTGTGAATATAGCCGGTTTATCTTTGTCATTATCATTTGTAATCTTAATTGTAAATATCGCTGTTCAGGCATTTAGCATTGATATGAACGTAAAAGACAAAGCAAGAATCTTTTTAGTTGCAAGTGAAAACAGTGCTACAACCGGAT
>CAZYQA010000415.1:0-2082 GCA_964649555.1 uncultured Muribaculaceae bacterium | reverse complement strand
CAGAGTATGCTGAATTATAATAGTTTCTTTGGCTTTCCAGCTACAAAATCTTTTAAGTAGAATGGTTCAAAGTATGCAGAATCTTCAAACTTCTTATTTTCTAAGGAATTATATGCATAATTTCTCATTCCTGCAGCTAGCGGAACTTTCTCAAGAAAAATTGCATTTGGGTTTCCATTTAACAGTGGCTTGAATTTGAGAGCTCCATTTCCTGTAAATAATACCTTTCCTTTTGCAAGCTCATCTTTGTAGCTATTCTCATCTAAGATTTTAGCTTCTGTCTTTGTGAGTTGCTCACCTTTATCATTAAAGTTTGCTGTATATACCTCCATTCTTCCTGCATCTATCATTGGGACAATCAATGCCGGAATCTCTAATCCCTTCTCTTCAAATTCATCTATAGCAAGTTGTGTGATTATTGCCAATGTGCCAACAGAAATCAATGGAATTCCAGCTCCGTAACATAACCCTTTTGCACATGAAACCCCAACTCTTAAGCCTGTATATGAGCCCGGCCCTTCACTTACAGCTATAGCAGCACAATTTTTAGCAGTTATGCCATTTTGTTTTAATAACTCATTCACAAAATCTGCTAAAAGAGTTGCATGAGCTTTGGGGGATTGAGCACTTTTTTGTGCTATAATTATATTTTTATCACTTAGTGCAACGGAGCAAGTGTCTGTAGCAGTTTCAATAAGAATTATCTTCTCACTCATTTCTGAATCTGATTTATTTTTTTTACTTAATTTAATTAAGTTACTTTATATTAACAACAGAATTGTTTTTTAGCTCACGGCTAATTGCACTATATGGTGCAGTAACAATTTTAACGCTGTCGCTTAATCCTTTGGTAACTTCTATTTGAGACATATCTTGTATGCCTGTTTCAATCTCTCTGGCTTCTACTTTATTGCTAGTACTATTATATATGAATACCTTTTGAGATCCTAAAGTTGTATCTCCATCTATTTTTCTTGTTGTAATAGATTGCAAAGGTATTGTTAAAATATTATCTTTTTTATTTGTTGTTATATTTACCGATGCTGACATTCCGGGGCGGAAAGGAATATTGTCTACATTCTCCAAATTTGAATAGGACTCAGGTAGAATATAAACCTTTACCTCAAAATTAGTTATCTGATCAGCACCTGTTGTAAGATTCTTAGCAGAATTGGCTATGTGGGTTACAACTCCGGTAAACTTTTTTTCAGGATAGGCATCTATCTCTATAGTTGCGGTATCATTTAATTTTAATCTTATGATGTCATTCTCATTTACATCAACCAAAACTTCCATCTCTTTTAGGTTTGCAACTCTAAACATTTCTGTACCTGCCATCTGGGTTGTACCTACAACTCTTTCTCCTTTTTCTACACTTAACTTTGAGATTGTACCGCTCATTGGAGCATAGATATTTGTTTTGATTAAATTATTCTCGGCTTCCTCTAATGCTGCCCTTGCACTTTCTACATTGTATTTAGCTGCTTGTAGTTGCTCTTTTGCTACATTTAGTTGTGATAATGAATTTTCGAACTCCTGATCAGATATAGCTTTTTCTCTATATAGCACCTCATTCCTTTTGTGTGTAAGCTCTGTCTGCTCCAATTGGGTTCTTTGTTGTTCATATTGAGCCTTAACGGAGTTTAATGATGCTTCCGCTCTGCTACGAGATGAGATATATACATCGGGCTTAATCTTTATTATAAGATCCCCTTTTGTAACATTATCTCCTTCTTTAAAGTTTAATTCTGTTATCTCTCCTGATACATCAGGGCTGATCTTTACTTCTGTTACCGGTTGAATTTTTCCATTTGCAGGAATTGTTTCAACTATAGTGCTGATTTTAGGATTCGCTATTGTCACTTTTACCCCTTTATCTTTATTTCCAAGATTGGCAATAATAAGAACTATAATTATAGCAGGTATTCCAAAATATAATATCCTTTTTTTTCCTTTGGTCATAGTATTAAGTGTTAGTTTACAATGTTATTGCAATGCCTTTATAAAAATCTAATATTTTAAGCAAGAATATATATTGAAATTTATTTTGGTAGTATTCGGATTCTGCTTTGAATAGGTTTG
>CAZYQA010000414.1:0-2088 GCA_964649555.1 uncultured Muribaculaceae bacterium | reverse complement strand
ACAAATCTGATATCATGTGAGAGCTGGTAGGGAACTCGCTGTTTATTATTTTTATTTCCATGATTTTCCCAGTATAGTGGGAATTGATGCACATACATATTATTGTATGTAATATTAAGGTTGTTATCCTTTCTTAAAACATTGTGAATTGTAAAAGCAATGTCGGAGTTAATAAATAAATATGGAGTGTTTGGAATTCTGATATTGTATGTTGTGCTCTCTTGCAGAGTATTTCCTCCAATATATTTTTCTTTATCTTTAATATCAAGATAAGATACATTTCCACCTATACTCAGCCAATTTGAATAACCATATCGAAATTCAATATTCCCCCCTTTAGTGTGCACTTTACCATGATTTTCATATAATCCGTAATATAACCCACCGTTGTAGCTATTAATTGTTCTCCTTATATAATCTTTGGTATCTCGATAGATAATACCTCCATCTATATAGAATGAGCTTTTTCCTTTTCCAGCACTATATGATATAGAGAAATTCATATTATTGCTGTTTTCCGGCTTTAAACCGATAGCTCCAAGCTCCAAATCATCATCTCCAAAAAGTTCATCAATGGTTGGGAGCCTATATGCTTTCTCATAAGAGAGTTTTAATTGTATATTTTTATTGATAAAATATGATGTTGCAGCTCCATATCCTAAAGCATTTACATTTTCGTTAAATTCCACATAATTGAATCCACCTGTAGTAGAAGCATTTCTAGGCCCTTTGCTATTTTGTAAATAATATTTACCAAATAAAGATAAGTTCCACTTATTGTTTACCGAGTATCTATATTGTAATCCTGTAATATTCTTTGCTGAACTTTTATCAAACCCGGCAGTAATGGCCGAATTATCTGCAGTCCCCTGCATCTGCCGAGTTTTTCTGATAAAAGCTGTTAGAACATTATTTAATATTACTTGATGTTTGTCTAAGAAGTTGTATGATAGAGTTATAACGCCATTCCAGTTGTCATTAGAATATTTAGCATCCTGATAGCTTTGCTCTCCAATCTTCCCATTATTATACTTCTTTTCGCCTCTCCAATTATAAATAAAAGTAGCTGTATCCAAATTGTGAGTTAGATTGTAATTATAAGATGCGTTTAATTGTAATAATAATCCTTTTGTAAAAATATCTGATTTTTTGTACTCTAATAGAGCGGTTGCTCCTTTATTTTTTCTCCTTTTATCCCCAAAAACTACCTCTTGTCTCACTCCGTTTTGAATCTCTTTATCGCTTGCCGATAATGTAATTCCCAGAGATAGATTGTCTGCGTATTTTTTGTTAATTACCCCAAATTTAGTAATGATTGCCTCATTATGATAATTATCATGGAATCTCTTAACTTGCTCAATTTTAGAATTGTCGATTTGTCCGTTACTTAAATCTTTTACAGGGGTATAGATTTTATAACTATTATCTGAGAAGTTTTGGAATGCATTAAACTCATAAAAAAATCCGTTTTTTAATGTTTGTCCAAAATTAATATTCCATTTATATGTATTAAAAGAGCCATAAGAGGCAGAGGCATCCACAAATAATTTCCTTTTCTTGCCTGTAACGATATTTACAATTCCACCTATGGCATCAGCACCAAAACCTACAGGTACAACACCTCTATATACCTCTATTCTATCTGCAAATGTTACAGGTATATTGTTCAGAGAGAATGATCCGCCACTACCTTGCGGTACGCCATCAATGAATATTTTTACATGCTTGCCGGTAAATCCGTCAAGTGAAAATTGCATTTCAGATCCAACACCACCTGATTCTCTCACCTTTATTCCCGGAAGCCTTGATAAAGCATTTGTAAGCTCTCCACTGTTATTGTGTAGTTTTTTAGCATCAATTGCAACTGTATTAAAAGCTGATCCCTTGATTATATCAATTGCACTCCCTGTAACCAATACTTCATCCAACATATTAACATCACTTTTGAGTAATATTTCAAAATGTTGTATGTTGCTATGATTAATTATTATCTCCTTTTCGAAATCTTTGTACCCCATATAAGAGGCTGATAGAGTAAACTTACCCATAGGAGCTTTTAAGTGAAATACTCCGTTAATATCTGATACC
>CAZYQA010000413.1:0-2096 GCA_964649555.1 uncultured Muribaculaceae bacterium | reverse complement strand
ACTATAGTTTGCAAATAAAATTATTCCTAATACCGGAAATATTAAAACAATATTATAAAACCTGAAACACAAATAATACATCCATTTATACAAGTAGTTATCAAATAACATACTCTCCTGTATATTTCCATTTACATAAACCTCATAGAAATTTAAGATATTCTCTTTCCCAATCATTAAATAGAAAAAATCTGTACCAACCCCTATCACAAAAGCTGGAATAAAAGCCAAATAATCGAACCACCTAAAAGCTGCGCCACAAGTGAGAGCCCTGAAATATAAATACAATAAAGGGATAATAGACAATGATATAAACGGATCAAGCATATCAAAATAATAATTCACTCCAATTATTATATATTCTGTATGTATGTAAAAAAACAGAAATAAGAATAACGAAAGTATTACTAATATTTTATGTGATCTTGTACTCTTTCCCCTATTTAAAACAAAGACTATAAACCAGAATAAGCTAATAGAGCAAGGTAAAGTGAGTATAAAATTATCAAACATATTGCAAGAATTAAAGATAGGTGTATTGCGGATTGCAAATATAAACAAAATTTTATAGCGTTTTGATTTACAAAAATCAATGACAGATTGAGGAGAAACGGGAGGTGGAGCCACTTTAATCTCAAACCCACTGCTTCGATTGGTATTTAAAATGAGAGCTGTACACAAAAACAGCTCTCTAAGGTCATTTCCTTGCACAGGTACCTATGTAAATTACATATCCCTTAATAGCTATACACAGATTGCTCGATTGAGCGTGGTTCTAGTGTATAGCTATTCTCTATTTCCATACTAAACGTAATAGCTGTACAGATATCTCTGTATCTAGGGGTGTTTGGGTGTACGGGTATAGGTGGGGCTGTAACTACTTTTTCCAACCATAGTATCACCCAAAGCAAGTTGTGTGTTTGTCGGACAAAATTTGCTGTAACCGCCTTGCAAAACCAAGGCATCAACAGCAAAAAATTATAGGACTAGACGAAAACGGTGCTGTAACCACCTTGCAAAACCAAGGCATCAACAGCCTCTTCTCTTCCTGATAGAGATTAATTCTTGCTGTAACCACCTTGCAAAACCAAGGCATCAACAGCTGTGCAAAAATGAAAAAAGATGGGATATAGCTGTAACCACCTTGCAAAACCAAGGCATCAACAGCATCGAGGGTTATGTTGATGTAAGTGAGAATGCTGTAACCACCTTGCAAAACCAAAGCATCAACAGCCAATGATTTATGAATTTACACAAAGCAGAGCTGTAACCACCTTGCAAAACCAAAGCATCAACAGCCTAAAAAAATCTGGGAAAACAAACTAGTAGCTGTAACCACCTTGCAAAACCAAAGCATCAACAGCTTATTACTCTTTTAGCCTTAACCTCGTGCAGCTGTAACCACCTTGCAAAACCAAAGCATCAACAGCCCACATCACACAAACCTCTAGAATTAAATACCTTACAAGCATAAATCAAATAAAAATCTCGATACATCTTTCAATAATTTCTTTTGTTAATACTGTATTATCTTTTATTTCAAATCCTACTGGATAATCATTATGAAAAAATGCGCTCCTCACATTAGTTAATAATTTATCATTGGTAATCCTATTAAATGGAATATAATTGGAACCTTCCTTTATAATGATGTTTTTTTCATTGATAATCCGCTCCTCAAAAGAATGAATTGCTGAATATATCCGAACTCTCTCTTTATCATAAAGCTCAAACTCTTTCTCTAAACCATAATAATCAAATCTATAATTATCAGGAAAATAGCGAACATAAGTGGGTAATCTTTTATCATGCAATAGTTTTTTAAAATTGCCATAATTCTTCACCTTCATAGTACCTCCAATGGTATAAGCAACTCCATCTATATGATAATCAACAGACAAATCCACCAATCTATTCAGAATAAAATTGTTATCTCCAGTGGATAGTGATAATTTCACATTATTATCATTTATATTCAACAGCTCTTTAGCAATATAAAAAGAAACTATATCACAAGTTCTCCTATAACGTAGCATCATCTCATTATCTCTAAAATTTCTAAATTCTTGCTTTATTTTATCATCTCTACTCTCCAT
>CAZYQA010000412.1:0-2097 GCA_964649555.1 uncultured Muribaculaceae bacterium | reverse complement strand
TAATATAAGCCAATATATCACGATGCACTATAAGTCTTAAATAGGTTAAGAAGGAACATTGCATATTATCGTTGTATGAGAGTACGGCATGGTACAACGATATCATTGAAATCTGATACAGTTCATTAATATCAAAATGATCCTTTAATATATCCCTATAAGTTTCAAAAGCCCTCATCATCATTCAAAGAAGACCATATAAGCCAAATCCCAGCTCTGATGCTGTTAGAGAAAATGGGATATACCTATCTTTCTCCATCTGAGGTGATGGAGATAAGAAGAGGAAGCCTTTCAAATGTTATATTAGAACCTATTTTGCGAAAGCAAATAGAGGAGATTAATGATAAAATTTACATTAGTTCTAATCGAACTACCAAATTTACGCCTCAAAACATAAGCTTAGGCATAGAGGCTCTACGTGATGTACCTATGAGCGAAGGATATATGACAGCCTCGCAAGCAATTTATGACTTGTTAACGGCAGGCAAAAGCCTAGAGCAAAGTGTAGATGGTGATAGAAAATCACTTACACTACAATACATAGACTGGAAACATCCTGAGAATAATGTATTTCACGTAACGGAAGAATTTGCTGTAACTAGAGGTGGAACGAGCGAGACTTACCGACCTGATATTGTCTTATTTGTTAATGGAATACCTTTGTGCGTTATCGAATGTAAACGACCAGATATTAAAGATTCTATAACACAAGCCATCTCTCAACATCTTCGTAACCAAAAAGAAGATGGCATTCGCTCTTTATATAAATATTCGGCTCTTTTATTAGCTATTGCAACACAATCTGCTAGTTATGCAACCACCTCTACACCAGAAAAGTTTTGGTCTAAATGGACAAACCAATTTGCATCAAGTGAAGAAGAAAAAGAGCACAAGAATCATCTTTATGAACTTGTAAATCAGAAACGAATAAATGACAAATTATTTACAGAACGTTATGCCTATGTGCGTCGTCTTTTTGAAGATTTATATCATGCTCCTATAAGTCCTTCGGTTCAAGATGAGTATCTTTATTCGCTTTGTCGTCCCGAAAGACTTTTAGACTTGATGTTTAATTTCACTCTTTACGATGATGGCATAAAGAAAGTGGCTAGATATCAACAATTTTTTGCAGTGCGTAAAACCATAGAAAGAATACGCAATATAGAGGGAGGCAAACGTAAAGGCGGAGTAATATGGCATACACAAGGAAGTGGAAAATCACTTACTATGGTGCTAATTGCTCAGGCTATAGTAATGGATAAAACGATAAAGAATCCTAAAATTATACTTGTCACCGATAGAACAGACTTAGATAGACAAATCACTGCTACGTTTCG
The DNA here is from genome assembly GCA_964649555.1 of uncultured Muribaculaceae bacterium. Taxonomy (GTDB): domain Bacteria; phylum Bacteroidota; class Bacteroidia; order Bacteroidales; family UBA932; genus Egerieousia. The sequence continues at coordinate 760 of CAZYQA010000412.1, read as the reverse complement.
TAAATGTGGCGTTAATGTAGATAATGCTAAGACAGGTAGTCAGCTTATAGAACTTTTAAAGAGCAAAACCGATGCGGTTATTACAACAATTATAAACAAATTTGAGACGGCGATAAAAGGAATAAAGACACCCCTTACAGACCCTAATATTTTTGTTCTTATAGATGAAGGGCACCGTTCCCAGTATGGAGAAATGGGTATAAAAATGGAGCGTACTATGCCCAATGCTTGTTTTATAGCTATGACAGGAACACCATTAATGAAAAAAGATAAAAACACATCAAATAAGTTTGGTGGCTTAATACGTCCAATATACACAGTAAATCAAGCAGTAAAGGACGGAGCTGTAGTTCCTCTGCTTTACGAAGGACGCATAGTGCCTCAAACGGTACGCGAAAATCCAATAGACCTTTTCTTTGATAAAATATGTGAACCTCTTACCGAATATCAAATAGCAGATATTAAAAAGAAATTTAGTCGTGCAGATGAACTTAATCAAGCTCAACAAAGAATATATTCTATCGCTTGGGATATATCTTTGCACTTTAAAAATAATTGGCAAGGCACTAAATTTAAAGCTCAACTGGTTGCCCCTCGTAAACGAATAGCCATCCTGTACAAACAGTTTTTTGACGAAATAGGTCTTGTTTCATCTGAGGTGCTTATTACATCACCCGATAGTAGAGAGGGTGAAGAAACTGCTTATGGAAAAACTTCTAATATAGAATTAGAGTTTTGGAATAAGATGATGGATGAACAC
>CAZYQA010000411.1:0-2104 GCA_964649555.1 uncultured Muribaculaceae bacterium | reverse complement strand
CTTATCAACAAAACGAACAACAACAATGAATATTTTTGTGTCCAGCCTAAGCTTTAAGGCAAAGAAAGAGGACTTAGCTCAATTATTTGCGCCCTATGGAGAAGTTGCTTCTTCTAGAATTATACTTAACAGAGAAACTCGCAGATCTAAAGGTTACGGATTTGTAGAAATGCCAAACGAAACCGAAGGAAACGCAGCCATTGCGGCATTAAACGGAACAGAACACATGGGACGTGTAATTAATGTAGAAATGGCAAATGACAGACCTGAGAAAGCATAATGAATGCATCTAATAGTTAATCAACAAAATCAAGTAGGAAGAAAATAAAAGTTTTCTTCCTACTTTTTTTTGTGCGCCATATCTATTCCATTGGATAGTTTTCGTAGGTGACCCACAAATGAGAATGCGCACGATTAAAAGAAGGGTGCTTCGGATTTTTATTTCGAAGCACCCTTGATAATTTGTGGGTTACAAAAAACGACGAGGTCGATAAGCGCTTTTCTAATTTGCGGTGACACAACGAACACTAAAGCCGTTACTGCAACTGCTGACGCCCTGGCCCACGAAGCTACTAGTGAAGGTCATGCTCCAACTGTTGGCTGAATTGTACGATGAACTTGACCAGTAGTAGCTGACGCCACCGGTGCTAAACAACGTGCCATCGCTGTTGCCACGGTTCCCAGTTGCGGGAATAAAGAGTGAAGCACTTGATATAGGATTGAAGAATAATCTACCTATATAGGCAACTTCGGAGGTGCTCTTACTCACTGCGGAATTAGCAGTATTTGTTGGTGAAGAATCTATTGCCCTACGATCAAAAAAACCATCAGCGTAATATCCAAAAACACTATTAGAAACATCTGATGATCCTGATCCTGCCTTAGGACTCAAGTATAACGACTGACGAAACTCGGAACCGGAAACTGCTCCTGTTGTATTATAACCATTGGTGATACCATCGTTGGGGCGACGGTAATTTGGAGGGCATGTCTCGTGGGCAGCACCTAAAGCATCCCAATAACCTGAGGGATCTGTAGAATTCCAATCTGTTATAGCACCTGTAGTGTAAGAATCCCATGCATAACGAATTCTTGTTGCATTTGCCCACTGCCAAAAAGCTCCTGCCTGGGTAGGATAAGCGGTGAATATGCCATTTCTGTAGCCAGCATCTGCATTGAGTGTTGTGGCAGTTAAATTATAAGGAGAAAACTTCTTTGCCAGAGGGCGATCTCCTTGTGCCATACCTGATGGTACAGTACCATAATCATCCCCATTTTTGAACAGATAATCTGCATCATGCCCCTGCCTTAAGAAAAGAAGCTGCGCTTTGGTATTATTTGCATAAGTGATTACTACTGTAGCATATCTGGCGGGATCAGTTGTGGAGCTATAAGCATTCTTTAAACCTATACGAAACTCTATATTATCTCCATTAGCAACTGTACCAGAAGCATAAGGTACAACTGTTGCTGAAGCTGTAACTTGTGAGCCTTCTGCATTACTATCATCAGGGTGAGTGGTAGGTACTGTATTATCAAAAACTATATCATTTGATCTCCAATCTTTATCGGTCTGGTAAACGGTTGCTGTCCATGCTCCGGCATTTGTTGAAGATGTAATTGGAATACGTATAATTCGCTCGCCTGTTTCGGTGGCTTTCCAAAAAGCCCCTACGTAACTTCTATCTGCGGTAATGATTGTACCGGCAAGCTTATTTGCAGGCATAGCTGTTGTGCCAAGCTGGGTGGCTGTAAGTACGGTATTTCCATGCCTTATTTTACCATCACGATTAGCAGCTAAAGTGTTTCCATCTGTATAAATATATACAGGCTGTGTACCGACTCCTGTTAAAGTTGATGTTGCTGTTTCTGATTTAAAATTATCATTGGGGTTTAGCGATAATTTAATCCATGGCTCTTTGGTGGTAAGCGTCCATTGTAGCGGAACGTCATTACCATTCTTATCTTTGCACAAAACAGAAAAATTAGATGGGCATGATGGATTATCGTTTGGTGCCAAATATAACAAATCCCTATCCAACGTCACTTCCCCCTCAGGCTCAAACTTAATCCCATAATTGATACGCTTGCCTGCCTCCCATAC
>CAZYQA010000410.1:0-2147 GCA_964649555.1 uncultured Muribaculaceae bacterium | reverse complement strand
AAATTATTAAAAAAGTGAGTTTGCATAATAACTATTAAACCCCTATCTTTGTTTCCCGATAAAGTAAAATCCAAATTCTAGTATGAGTACCAAATATATATTTGTATCGGGAGGAGTAGCTTCTTCCTTAGGTAAAGGTATTGTAGCTGCTTCATTAGCTAAATTGCTACAAGCCAGGAATTTTAGGGTCACTATTCAAAAGTTTGACCCATACATTAACATCGATCCGGGCACATTAAATCCATATGAGCACGGAGAGTGTTATGTTACAGAGGATGGGGCGGAAACAGATCTCGATCTTGGTCACTATGAAAGATTTTTAAATGTTTTTACATCAAGAGCAAATAATGTAACTACAGGGCGCATCTATAAAACAGTAATAGATAAAGAGCGTGAAGGTGCATATTTGGGTAAAACGGTTCAAATTATTCCTCACATCACAGATGAGATAAAAAGAAGGATGCTTCTATTAGGCAAATCGGGCAATTATGATATTGTAATTACCGAGCTAGGCGGAACCGTGGGAGATATTGAATCAACACCTTTTGTTGAGGCAGTAAGACAACTACAATGGGAATTACCCGAGGAAGACTGCTGTACAATACACTTAACATTAGTTCCATTCTTAAATGCTGCAAAAGAGCTAAAAACAAAGCCTACACAACACTCTGTAAGGATGTTGCAACAATTAGGGGTAAACCCTGATATAATTGTTTGCCGTACTGAGCATACAATTCCTGCAGATACAAGAAAGAAAATGGCTCTTTTCTGCAATGTTAAGCCTAATGCTGTAATTGAATCGATAGATGCCAGAAGTATTTATGAAGTTCCTCTTACAATGATGAAAGAAAAACTTGATGAAATAGTGCTTCATAAATTAGGAATAAAAGAGGTTCCTGCACCAAATTTAACTGAGTGGAATAAATTTCTTCAAAAATTATTCAACCCTAAAAATGAAGTTAATATTGCTCTAGTTGGTAAATATGTAGAATTACAAGATGCTTACAAATCAATATTAGAATCATTTATTCATGCAGGAGCTATTAATGAGTGCAAAGTGAATGTGCATACAGTTCATAGTGAGTTCTTAGATAATGAGAATATTGCGGATCAACTAAAAGGAATGGATGGTATTCTTGTAGCACCTGGCTTTGGCGAGAGAGGTATCGAGGGAAAAATCATAGCTGTAAAATATGCAAGAGAAAATAAAATTCCTTTCTTTGGAATTTGTTTAGGAATGCAGATGTGCGTAATTGAATTTGCACGCAATGTTTTAGGGCTAAAAGATGCTATGACAACAGAAATAAATCCTCGCACTCAAAACCCTGTTATAGATTTAATGGAAGAACAAAAGAATCTTACCAGAAAAGGGGGAACAATGAGACTTGGAGCTTACGAATGTGATATTGAGGAGAATACCCTTGCTCATAAAATTTATAAAGCAACAAGAATTTCTGAAAGACATAGACATAGATACGAATTCAATAATAATTATGTAGATATGATCCAGAATGCAGGAATGGTATTAAGTGGAAGAAATCCTGAAACAGGGCTAGTTGAGATAGTAGAATTTCCTGAACATCCTTTCTTTATTGGAGTACAATTCCATCCTGAATTAAAAAGTACAGTTGAAAGACCTCAGCCAATCTTCGTAGAATTTATAAAAGCTGCTTTAGAAAATAAAAGATAAGTCTTTTAATCAAATATTATTAGCCGATTATAGCTCAAAGTGTTATAATCGGCTATTTTTTTATTGCTACAAATTAATTGAGTAAGAATAAAAAAAATAACCATATATGTAATTTAGAAAAAGTGAGTTTTATTTAATCATGATTATTTATAAATTTGCAGAATAAACCTAGAGCAAATGAAGACTATCCTTAAGCAAATTTTTATCTCAATATTATTGATCATAGTTTTATCATCAAACATTGATAAAAAATTAAAGCCTTCAGATTACATAGATAGTGCTAAAATTTCAATGACTGATAAGGATACTTTTAACGCGTGTCAATATTATAAGATGGCAATAATCCTACAAGACACATTAAATAAATATAATTATAAAAATGAAGTAAAACAGCTTTTATCTGAGTGGGAAATTGATCAAATCGGTATTGAAAACAACAAACAAAAAAATAAAAATC
>CAZYQA010000409.1:0-2161 GCA_964649555.1 uncultured Muribaculaceae bacterium | reverse complement strand
ATTATATTAATTTGTATCGTCAAGAAGTGATATATATGCAAATCCCCCTGATGCGGATTTGCATCAGGGGGTACTATGCTGTTTATGTTTTTAACAGAAGCACAAAGGCGGCATTTTCTATCTCTGCTCCGCAAGATACAAGCTAACACGGCTTTGGATAAGCTCTGACACATTCTCGGCACTTCGCTCACCGGCGAAAAACGCCGACTGCTCGAAGAATCAAAGCAAAACAATTCTATTTTTTGCGCATATTTGCTATGATGAATCCCGAACAGACTACAATAACAAAGCTAAGGTGCATGCAACATGCAAAAATGCTTGCTACCTCAATGGGCATCCCGGTTGCTAACAAGTTACCTATAAGAGATATTGCTATGTATCCTATAACTTCGGCGACAAGGCCAATTGCTATTGAAATAAAAATAGTTTTTCTCATTTGGGTTTCCTCTTAGTTTGATAGATTACTGGAAGTTTTGCAATTTGATGTACAGTCCGAACAGTTTGGGTAAATTCCATACGTGGTAATAACCTTTCCGCATGCGCATCTGATTGTACCCTCGCCCCAAATAATCAGGTTATCAAAAAACTATTTGTGCAGGCATTGTTGAACGGAATGTTTAGTCATCAGATGGTCGTATGTTTGAGCTTAATTCGTAATGAGTATGTTCGTCTGTTATGGTCACCACAATGCTGCATTCGTGTATTTGGGACGTACTGCGGTCTAATAGCGAAAACAAAACGGTGTCTGAATTATCCACTGTAATTCCATCTTCTGAGTAGTACTCATAGTCATATATGCCTGAAGCTACATCAATAAAACCTTTTTTTCTTCCGGTCACAATAGATACAATAGTTTCTGCGCCGGTGCTGAGGTCTTTGCAAATGGCGGCAGCGGACACTGTTGTGTTTTTGTCGCCGAAAACGCTGTCAAGAATTTCAATATCTGAAGTTTTGTCTAAAATAAAATCTAACATATCTTTTTGCTCGTTTGCGTCAAATTCTGTATCCTCCACAGATAAAGCAGGTAAGTTAGATTCGAGACTAGGGGGCATCTTGTCGTTTTTAGTCAAGCTGTAAATTAGGATAACCGCACACACAGCTACTGCTAAAGACAAGATAGTAATCCAAAATTTTTTCATGTTTTATTCCTATCCTCACTCCTTTTGCAAAGACAAAATGAGTAGAGCTTTATGACACTATTAGGTGCACATGATGCAGAGGAACCTTTGCATTTAATACACTTTTATATTCATATCGAGTACTATCTTCTTCATAACCATCCATATATATTTTGTACACTAAACTACCAGATATAGTTGTGCCGGCAATGTAGCCAGTAATATACGCCGTTCTTCCCGGGCTTACAGTAGTAGAGGCACCCGTAGCGGTACCAGCTGTCCAAGATTTTGAATAAGTAGCTGTATAACCCACAGATGCAGTGACACTAGCTATGATTGCATCAATTTCAGTTTCTGCTGTTACACTTGCTCCAAATGAAGCAGTTGTAGTTCCAGAAGACTGATATTCAAATTGAAGCGTCGCTATCTCAGGGCGGTTATTAGTAAGAGAGGCGCTTCCTACATTAATATACGTATAATCAACTACATTGCTGGTTGGATCATATCTAACAAACTCCCTAATCCACATACCTTTAGGAGATATTTCGGCGCATTCAATTGTTTCCATTGAGTCAGTATTTCCCAAAAGAGAATCCTCTACTGCTTTTTGTGCAAAAGCCACTGAAGGAATACACGTTGTCATCACTAACGCAACAATAAAGCAAACTATTTTTCTCATAAGTAATTTCCTTTCTCATAAAATCATGGCTCAAACTTACTCTATTGTATAAAAATCCACTTGCCACATCGGACTCACCTCTCTTCTCTCAATGTCATTTTGTGCTTATATTACCTAACACATCATCTAACATTAGAGTATCACATAATTTTTTATTGTCAATATAAATATTTGTGTATTATTAATTTTTATTATCAAGGAGTAGTATATATAAGCAGCAATCCCCCTGATGCAAATTTTCATTAGGGGGACTCTTACTGTTTATGTTTTTCACAGAAGCACAAAGGTAGTATTTACTATCCCTGCTCTGCAAGATACAAGCTAACACGGCTTTGGATAAGCCTTGCCGTATCTTCGGCGCTTC
>CAZYQA010000408.1:0-2166 GCA_964649555.1 uncultured Muribaculaceae bacterium | reverse complement strand
AAAGACAAAGAGTATTTATAGAAATCAGAACCTCCACTCACAGATAAAGTGTGTTGGTGTTCAATATTAGTTTTATTAAGAAATTCATCCTTTACTTGATTATATCTATCATATCCCCTATACTTGCTAATCTCAGTATTATACTGATCATCAGAAATTACACCATTCATTTTATCAAACATCAATCCATATACAGGGTTCAAGTAGCGCCCTTTATCAGGTGAAGTCTGTGATGATACTGCCTTTGAAAAAAGATGCTCTTGATAATCGATCAATTCCGATGAAGACATTAAGTTTGCATACTCTCTACTAGGTAAAGCAGTGATATTTAATGTTCCTGAGTAATTAACTCTTAATTTACCGGTATTGCCCGATTTAGTGGTGATAACAATAACACCATTAGTAGATCTAGCACCATAAATAGAAGCTGCAGTAGCATCTTTAAGTACAGAGATATTCTCTATATCATCCGGATTCAAATCATTAACATTACCCTCAAACGGAACACCATCAAGAACATATAAAGGATTTTTATCAGCATTAATTGTTGATGTACCACGTATTACAGGGACACCTTTATACATAGACATACCTGCAACCTTACCCTCCATTCTGGTCATAATGTTGGTACTTAACTTAGATTCAATATCCTTAGATGTTACAACTGCATAAGAGCCGGCACTTCTCTCTTTTGAAATTGTCTGATAACCTGTAACCACAACATCATCTAGGGCAACAACATCAGGAGATAGAAACACATCAATTACACTTTTATTGCCAACTTCAGCAGTAAAATCATTCATTCCTATATATGTAAAAAGCAACTTATCACCAACAGATGCTTCAATCATATAATTACCATCCAAATCACTAATTACACTCTTTTTAGTACTCATATTAGTTACAGCAGCCGCAGGAAGAGTAACTCCGCTCTCATCCTTAATAACTCCTTTAACCATCTTCTTGGGTGCAGACTTAGTTTTTTCAGCATTAGTAATCGAAAGAGCAACTTGTTTACCTTTTACTTTATAAGATACACCTGTACCAGCTAATAGCTTATCCAGTATATTATTAATAGGTTCTACTGCTCCATTATAGGAAAAACTTACAGACTTAACACTATTTACCGTTTCTGGAGAGTATACAAAATTGTATCCCGTAGAATTAGAAATTTTAATCAATACACTCTGTAGTGATTCTTGATTGAAGTTTAAATTAACATTCTGCGAATAGGATGCTGTTATCCCAACCACAGATAGGAAGAGAGCCAACAGCAATCCCCTAAATGATTTCAATAGTTTTTTAGACATTATATAAGATAAATTTAGTTTACAGATAGAAAACACATAAACCTCAATTTACCCTCATAAAATTGGGGATATAAAATAAAAAAAATACAGCTAAAAAATTATTTTATAACGATAATTTTATCTGAAACGGTATAATCAACTCCTAATGAAAATTTTAACAATTCCATTATCTGAGATATAGATTCCGTTTCAAATTTAGCATTGATCAACAAGTCTTCAATTTTATTATTTTGAATAATAATTTCAACGCCATGCCACCTTTCTAATGTAGCTACAGCCTCCTTAAGAGGTGTTGAATCAAAAATTAAAAACCCTTCCTTCCATGCAGAAAGATCCTCTATCTTATTCTGAATAGGAGCTTTATAAACATTCTCTGTCTTAATACAAACACTCTGAGATGGTTTCATGTTATAAACAACCTCTTTCCCACCAACCTCATTGACGAGTTTAATGGAGCCGGAGTATAAAGTGGCTTGTGCTACATTATCCTCGCTATACGATTTAATATTAAACTCAGTACCATACACTTCCACTCTGAACCCCTTGGAGCATCTTACTATCATAGGTTTAATAGAGTCTTTTATAACATTAAAATAGCCTTCTCCCGAGAACTCAACTTCGCGCGTATCTCCAATAAAATTACTTGGATAAGAGATTTTGGAATCGGAATTAAGCCACACTTTTGAGCCATCAGGCAAAAAAATTTCCCCTTTTACCCCTTTTGGAACATACAAAGTATTGATACTTGTTTTTTCCATACTTGCCAATGGTATAGTATTTAAATCTTTAGATGGAGAAGAAATCCAATTATAATTGAGATTTAATGCAAGAAGTATAATAATAATTGCCGCTGCCG
>CAZYQA010000407.1:0-2172 GCA_964649555.1 uncultured Muribaculaceae bacterium | reverse complement strand
GGGTGGTATAGGTCCTGACGGCCATATTGCTTTTAATGAACCGGGATCTTCATTAACATCTCGTACCAGAGTAAAAACTTTGACAACAGATACTATCATTGCTAATTCAAGATTCTTCAATAATGATATTAATCAAGTACCTAAAACTGCTCTAACAGTAGGTGTTGGAACTATCATGGATTCTAAAGAGGTTCTTATTTTAGTAAATGGGCATTCAAAAGCTCGTGCACTTTATCATGCAGTAGAAGGCTCTATAAATCACATGTGGACTGTTTCTGTTCTTCAAATGCACCAAAAGGGTATTATTGTTTGTGATGATGCTGCTACTGTTGAGCTTAAAGTGGGAACTGTTAATTACTTTAAAGATATTGAGAAGAAAAATCTTAATCCTGAATCAATGCTTTAGTAGCTGTTGAGATAATATAAATTTCTTACTTCCGCAATTTGTGATTTTAATATAATCCTCATTGCGGAAGTTTTTTATTTTAGAGGCTTCATTAACAGATAATCTTTGATTACTTTTTTTTTCAACATAGTAAGGTACTGCAGCTCTATCTCCGCAATATTTGAATCCCAATTTTATATAGCCTTTTCCCGACGACCATTCATTATCCGAATATGTCATCACTTCATAATTATGGAGTATCCCATTTTCTTTTATGTGAGAAATGAAAGCTGAAAGGAGCTTACCCATCCCTCCTACCACCCTTATATCAGGTAAGGTGGCAAATCTGAGCCATTCAAAAGAGTGTACAAAAATAATATCATATAGCTCATGTTGCTCTTTGGGGATGTTTATATAGGGATTATCTATTCTCCTTGGTAAAGGGCGTGGCGCCGAGAACGTGGCAACAGCTATCATTTGATCATTATAGAACAAGGCATAATTGTATTTAGCCCTCACTGCCCCATAAGGATGATTTTCTTTTAAGAAGGTGTTGATAAGCTCTCTAGCTTTTATATGCCTGACTTCACATTTTCTTGCAAAAATATTTTTATAGATCCCTAGCCTTGCTTTTATCCTTTGTTTAAGATTGCAGTTATCGCTCTCCCATCTGTCTTGATATATATGTATCGTTTCAAAATCTGTATTGCTTGTTTGATTGTATTCGCGCTTATCGACTAAGGAGATAGGTGTGATTATTATCCGTTTATCGCTAAATATAAACATGTCATCTTCTACCTGATAACTAACTGGTAAAGAATCTAAAAACTCTTTTATTTTTGCATATAGATTTTTCATTTTACAGATAAATTTCGGGCTTTGATCTAACATCTTTAAGAGATTCTTCCAAATCTTTTACATGGTAATTAAACCCTTCATCATCAAAATATTTAGATTCCAGCGGGCATATCCTCACACATCGGCAACATTTTATACATTTGCCTATGATATTGCGCGGATCTTCTTGCGAGATTGCATTCATAGGGCAATTATGGGCACATAACAAACAATTATTGCATGATTGGGTAGTTTTAGGTGTCACCTTTCTTATATCGATATGTTCTCCGTTGGCTCTCTGGGGTTTATAGTATATCAATTCTTTATCCAGCTGACCTAATAGCCTTTTTAGTGATGCACCCATATCAAGCCCTCTTGCCATCTTATCATAAATGTCTTCAGCAAACTTGCTCAATAACTGATTATCTCGAATATCAGGCCTACCCTCCCCTATCTTATTAGAAAACGAGTGCCTCCCCACAAATGCCCCTGCAGCAATCACTTCAAAATTATTTTTGGTAAGTATTGCCGATAGCTCTATCAAGGCATCCCCATAGCTTCTATTTCCAAAAAGTACGATAGGTATCACCTTCGCTCCATCTCCTTTTATGCTATTAATATAGGGGAGCATAAGGTTGGGAACCCTCCCCGCATACACAGGAGTACCAAAAATTACTAAATCATTTTTACTGATTTTAGGTATATGCTCCCTATTTTGGGGAAGCGTGAAGTCCCAATATAAAACATCCCCATTTTTATTATTTAAAATAGAAATCCTCTCAGCTATAGTACTAACTGATTTCAAGAGTGTTCCTGTAGGACTAAAGTAAATACAAACGATTCTCACACTACAAAATTAAATAAATTCTGCAAAAAAGTTTGCATTTATGAAAATAATTCCTACCTTTGCAATCCCAAAACGGGAACAGATTCGTTAGCTCAGTAGGTAG
>CAZYQA010000406.1:0-2179 GCA_964649555.1 uncultured Muribaculaceae bacterium | reverse complement strand
CTTTTAACACATCAAAACCAGTCATATCTGGCATTTGAATATCAAGAAAAACTAAAGAAGGCTTTAATGAATTAATTAATTTAACAGCCTCTCGCCCATTATATGCCTCCCCAACTATATTAAAATTAGTATAATTTTTCAGAAGCTCACGCAAAGCGTAATGAGCTGGTTTTTCATCATCTACAAGTATGGTCGTAATATTTTGCATAAATACAATATTACAAAAAAATACAAAAACTCATATTTTATTTTTTATCAACAAGTTTGTTTAATAATTTTGTTGCACAATTTGAACAATAAGTGAAAATAATAGTTAAAGATAAATGGGAAGAACTAAACAAATAGATAGTAAAACAGAAAGTGCAATTTTAATAGCAGCCGAAGCTGAGTTTTTAACAAAAGGGTATTCAGGGGCTAGAACAACAAACATTGCAAAAGCTGCTGGTGTATCACATACAATGTTGCACTATTATTATAGGACAAAAGAGAATCTTTTTAATTGCGTATATGAGCAAAAAGTAAAATTATTGGCTGAATCAATATCGGTTTTTATAATTGATAAACAACTTCCATTATTGGAGAGAATAGAGAAAGGAATTGCGGCACACTATGATTTTATTGCACAAAATCCAAGCCTCCCTAGATTCCTTATAAATGAGGTAATTAGCAATCCTCAAAGATTGGAGATGTTTAAGAACTCTATAAATATTGCTGCAAATCTTGTAATTTCTAATATCCAATATCAACTGGATGAAGCAGCACAAAGGGGGGAGATATGCAAGATTGATGCTGTAGACCTATTGATTGATATAATATCTCTTAATGTGTTTATGTTTATTATGTTCCCGATAGCAGAATCTGTAATTGCACCACTATACGGATCAACACAAAAAATGATAGAAAAAAGAAAACAAGAAAACATTAATACAATTATGTGTCGTTTAAGATATATTGAAAAATAAATATGAGAATACTATTATTAATAACATTTATGTATTGCACTTTTTCTTCATTTGCCATGCAGGAAGAGAAACACACACACAATGCATACACTATTGAGGAGTGCCAACAATTAGCTGAGAAAAATTATCCGGTAATAAAAAATTACAACCTGATAAATCAATCTGCCAATTACTCTGTAAACAATGCATCCAAAATATGGATACCGCAGGTTACATTATCAGCACAAGCAAGCTATCAATCTGCTGTGGCCGCATTTCCTCCCGAGTTACTTCATATCTACCAAAATATGGGGGTAGAAATGAAAGGCTTGAACAAAGATCAATATAAGGTTGCAATAGATGTTTATCAAAATATATGGGACGGAGGCTACTCAAGAGCAGAAAAAAAGATAGCAGAAGCTACAGAAAAAGCAGAAAGTGCACAGAATAGTGTGGAGATGTACTCCATAAGAGAGAGAATTAACAATTTGTTTTTTGGAATATTGATAACTGATGAGCAAGCAAAACAGAACCTACTCCAACAAGAGTTATTAACCAGCAATCTTAATAAGGTAAACGCATATTTAGCAAATGGGGTAGCAATGCAAAGTGATGTAGATGCTATTGAGGCTGAGTATTTAGCTACAAAACAGCAATATATAAATATAAAAGCGGCAAATGAATCGTATAAGGCAATGCTCTCGATATTTACCGGGGAGAAAATAGACTCCTTAATTATACCAGATAAAACAGATGTTAATATCAAAGAGATACAACGCCCGGAGCTTGAATACTTTGCACAGCTAAGCAATAAGTTATCAACACAAGAGTATTCAATTAAAAGCTCTACAAGTCCAAAGATCGGATTATCGTTCCAAGGTTTTTATGGAAACCCGGGGCTAAATCTTTTCAAAGATATGACTAATGATAAATTTTCATGGAATTATATTGCAGGGCTAAAGTTTCAATGGCAATTTGGCAATTATTATACAAAGAAGAATAAACTTTCTCAGGTAGATATAGCAAAACAAAGAGCAAATATCCAAAGTGAAACATTCTTATTTAATACAAATATGCAGATTGCACAGCAAGAAAAGGAGATAAGTAAATATAATAGCATAATTGAGGATGATGACAAAATAATTAAGCTCCGAACATCTGTAAGAGAGGCATTTGAAGCAAAATTAAATAATGTAATTATAGATATTACAGAGCTTCTACGCCAAATCACACCAGAA
>CAZYQA010000405.1:0-2199 GCA_964649555.1 uncultured Muribaculaceae bacterium | reverse complement strand
GAAATTTGATGTTAGTTATGAACATGCCTTCTCTTCAGAGGGTATATCTAGGCAGTTAAATGGATATTATATGGATGGTGGAGAGCTTACAAATTACACTTTGGAATCATTGAAAAACTATTATTTGTATAGCCAAAACGCATTGCCAGGAATGAAAAACGATGCAAATTACCAGTCTTTACAGCAGGAGGCTATTAATTATGGTTTAAAGAGATTAAATTCAACAGGTAAATTAAGACATCCTGATGATAAACTTGATGGTACGTTTGATTATAATTCCTTAACAGCTGAGCAACTACAAAAGTATCTTACAAATCCTGTTAATTCTCCGTGGTATGATGAGATGTTTAAAGGAGGATATGAGAATAAGGTGAATATCTCGGCTACAGGTGGAACAGAAAAGTTAAGCTATTATGCGTCATTAGGGTATGTTAATCAATCCGGTATCACAGAAGGTAGTTATTTTGAGCGTTTCTCTGGAAGATTATCTATTGATAATCAGGCCGCAAAATTTCTTAAACTCTCATTTACACAATCTATTGCTTGGTCTGCACAAGAAAATAAGATAGATAGCCAAGGGGCAACTGTTGATAATCCTATCTCTGCAATAGGAGCAATGAATCCTACATTGCCTGTATATAATGAGGATGGAACACCATATAAGACACCCGGATTTAATTCAACAACCCCAAACTTGCTAGAGAGTGTAACACTTGATAAGTATATATATGACAGATTTTCAAGTATATCTAATATTACGGCAAATGTTCAGATTTTCCCTTTCCTTAAGTTTACTACTGTGAATGGTGTTGATTTTAGGTACACTAGAAATCAGCAAATATGGAATCCCCTTTCTGAACAGGGTAAGCCAACAAATGGAAGTATAATTGAAACTAGAGGGTTATATACAAATCTTGTAACATCAAATATGTTTAATTTTAATAAGACCTTTAAAAAACATAATATTGCTGCTTTGGCCGGCTATGAGGCAAAAAAGAGTAAATATGATTATATGGGTGGAGAAGGGCAAAAATTTGCTGTTGATAGGTTAATGTATATGAGTAATAATGCTCAGGCAATTTATATTAATGGTGATGAAAGTAATGATAAACTAGTTTCTTGGATTACAAAAGCAGATTATAATTATGATTCTAAATATTATTTTTCTGTTAGTTTCAGAAGAGATGGAACTTCCCGTCTTTTAGCTGATAACAGATGGGGTAATTTCTGGTCTGCATCAGGAGCATGGACACTTACTAGAGAGAAATTTATGGACTTTTCTAAAAATTGGTTGGATAACTTAAGGTTGAAACTCTCTTATGGTACAAACGGTGTGCAACCTGGAAGCTATTTCTCTTCTCTAACCCTATTTGGTGTTACAGGTAAATATGATGGCAATTCAGCTGTATATCCTACATCTGTAGGGAATCCTTTTATTACATGGGAAACTTCGTACACATGGAATGCCGGAGTGGACTTCTCAGTTCTGGGGAGTAGATTAAAAGGTACAGTTGAGTATTATAATAAATTGACAGATGGGCTTATTAATAGCAGAAATGTAAGCTATAGTTATGGATGGTCTTCGATATTGGAAAATAATGGAAAGCTTAGAAATTCAGGAGTAGAGATTACATTAGATTCTAGAAATATTCAAAAGAAAGATTTTAATTGGGAAACTAATTTCAATATTTCATTTATGAGAAGTATAGTTGAAAAGCTAGATGCAGAAAATGTGTCGGGTAACTATATTTATAAAGAGGGTTATCCCATCTATTCGTATTATATAAGAGAGTGGGCAGGTGTTGATCCTGAAACAGGAAGGAGCCAGTGGTATGTTAATGAGGGTGGTGAAAGAGATTTGAATGCTCAGCAGAGAAAAATAACCACTGATGTAAATAAGGTGAATAAGATAATTTATAAACATGGCTATCCTACTTGTTATGGAGGGCTTACTAATAGATTTACTTATAAAGGGTTTGATTTGTCTTTCTTGCTTACTTTCTCTTTAGGTGGAACACTACTTGATGGGCAATATACTTACTCTGTTACGGATGGAAATAGTGTCGGATCAAAAAATATGAGATTTGATGCTTATGAGAATGCTTGGAAACAACCCGGTGATGTTTCTGAAAATCCAATAATAATTTGGGGTGATCAATATAAGTCTAATTACACATCGACTAGAAGCGTAATGTCTTC
>CAZYQA010000404.1:0-2231 GCA_964649555.1 uncultured Muribaculaceae bacterium | reverse complement strand
TTCATAGAGTTATTTTTATTCAAATTTATTAAAAAAAATTTGGAGAAAAAAATTTTTCTAAAAAAAGGCGCTAGAATATCGCTCCCCAATATTTTTTTACAAAAGTATATAAATAAAAAGATAGAAAAAATAACACAGTTGTTACAAATCTCCATAAAAGATAACATGTATATATAAAAATAAAAATTTTAATAATTCATAACAAATAAATAATTTTGCAACATAAATTTTTAATTAATAAAGTAAAATGAATTTGATCACAATTCTTACAGCAACAGCAAACGACACGATTGTAAAAACTCCTGTTGCAATAATTGACGAAACAATCAAAAATCTTGCAGAGAACCCGGTTCAGACAATTATTTCAACTGGTCTTGACTATATGGTAAAATTCGGATTAAAAGTTATTGCAGCTTTTGCCATATATATTATCGGAGCATGGATTGTAAAAAAAACAAAAAGACTTATCCGAAATTTATTCGCAAAGCGAAATATAGATCCCTCTTTATCATCATTTATATTAAGCTTCTATAGTATCACATTTACTATTCTTTTAATAATTGTAACTATAGGCGTACTTGGGGTAGATACATCATCAATAGTAGCCGTTCTAGCAGGTTCAGGATTGGCTATTGGTATGGCTTTAAGCGGAACATTGCAAAATTTTGCTGGTGGCATGATGATTCTTTTATTCAAACCATTTAAAATTGGAGATTTTATCGAAGCACAAGGGTATAGCGGAACAGTACAATCAATAGAAATCACAACAACTCACATCACTACACCTGACAATAAGAAAATTATTCTTCCCAACGGAACCCTATCTAATGGTGCTATTAATAATTTCTCAATTACAGGTACCAGAAGGTGTGAATGGAAGATAGGAATATCTTATGGTGATGATGTAGCAAAAGCTAAAGAGGTGATTTTAGATATTATCAAGAAACATCCAGCAGTAATAAATGAGCCATTTGAGCCATTTGCAGCCCTTGCACAATTAGCAGACAGCTCTGTAATCATAGTAGCAAGAGCATGGACAAAAAGCGAAGATTATTGGACTTTTACATTTGATGTAAATGAAGAAGTATATAATGAGCTACCTAAACATGGTATTAACTTCCCATTCCCTCAAATGGATGTTCATATTAAACAGAAGTAATATTCATTTTGCTAACAACAGGGTTGGCATAAATAGATAAAAAGATTTGCTCCAGTTCGTTGTGGTCCCCCTCAGCAGACTGGAGTTTAAATTTCATATAACTTATAAAAGATTGTTTATCTGCTGTTGTATATTTATCGGAATATTCATCCGAATCATTAATCAGATCATAAGCAATATAATTGTTTTTCCACAACTTATAAGTAGATACTATCCTAGAATCAAGTAGATTAGCCAAATATTTAAATCTCTCATTCTTGTCCAGTAACGCAGCATCTTTAATATCATCTATAGTTAAAGGGCTATTAAATTCGATATGAATATTACCTTTAAACTGCATAATTCCTGTCAAAATACTATTAAGATCCTCGTTAGGTGATTTAACATACTTCTTTCTCCTTGAAATATACAACTCCATAGTTTTGAGCAAGTCACAAGGCTCATATTCATACGAAATTGCCACCGGCATAATGCTCAAATCTGAAAAATCTTTTACAAAATCGCCTGATCCACTCATATCCAACATCTTTAAAAGACCCTGCTCAGTTACATCTATCCCATCCTTTGTTCTACCATTTCTTTGAGCAATCCAAATAGAGCTTCTCTCTGAAGAAACATTATACCTTATATATTCCGAAAGAATCTGAGAAGTTGTATAAACTTCTCTTGGAGAGGTACTTCTCACCACCTTAATCATCTTATTTGTTCTGGCAATATCCTCTATAAAAGGTGTTGTGATCAAGTTGTCACCTACAGCCATCTCAGTTGTCTGAATACTATGATTAAATAAGATTATCTGAATAATAGCAGAATCCAATGCAATATCCCTATGATTAGATAATATCAAATGCTTTTTATTATCTTCAAACAAATTAAGTCCATTATAAGTCAATGTCTTAGAAGTATCAGATAAAATCTTCTTAATCACTCCCGACATAACTTTAATTTGAAAATCATCAATTGAATTGCATGACATTAATATCTCCTTAAAGTAATCACTCCCCTTTCCGGGAAATAAATATGAAGAAATACTCCCCAACAAAGGATTATTAGCAATTCTATCAAGGGCAGG